>CAZBSX010000047.1:0-8742 GCA_964494305.1 uncultured Legionella sp.
TGAGCGCCGATGATAGTGTGGGGTTTCCCCATGTGAAAGTAGGTCATTGCCAGGATTTTATTCAAACGTAGGTTGGGCCTTGGCCCAACTCATGTTGTCACAATATGCTGGCGTAGCTCAGAAAATTGTTCGAGTTAGTAGTAGTTAGTAGTGTAAAATAAATGCTAGGGTGGCTGTTTTCTAGCCTTCCCTACAGCATTTATTTCCCTAGTCATTTATCCTTTATTCTCGTGGTTTTGTCTAAGTCCTGATATACTATTTTTAATCTAGGCCATTGTTGAGTTCATATGGGCTATAAGCTTTGGTTTTTTATTATTCTTAGTGTGTTCACGACGGGTTGTCAGCAACCGAAGCATCATTACCAGGGCTATGTAGAAAGCGATCCCATTTATCTTGCAGAGCCTTTTTCAGGTATTGTGACTCACCGGTATATCCATCGTGGGCAGTATGTCAAAAAAAATCAATTATTATTTGAAATCGACTCGCGTCCTGAGATCTATACGCTCAAGCAAGCGCAAGCCAAGCTTGCACAGGGGCAACAAGAATTAATAGACTTAAAAAAGCCACGCCGCGTACCTGAGATTGAAGCGATTCAAGCGCAACTAAGACAAGTTGATGCAGAGATAGCACTGGCTAATCTACGACTCAAGCGAAATCAAATCCTGTTTGATAAACACGTGGTGCCTGCAGATACGTTAGATGCTGCGGTGGAGTATTTACACGAGCGGCAAGCATTAAAGGCGCAATTCGAAGCAAACTTGGCATTAGCCCTTATTGGTGCGCGTGAAAATCAAATTGAGGCGCAGGCGCAAGGCAATGAGGCGTTACAGGCATCTGTCGACAGTGCCAAATGGTCTGTAGAACAGAAGAAGGTTTTTTCGCCCACGGATGGACTTATTTTTGATACATTTTATCAATTAGGTGAATTTGTCAATTCCGGTGCGCCTCTTGTCGCCTTACTCACAGATGAAAATGTGTATATTGAATTTTTCGTACCGCTACGTGATTTGCATGATTTGTCATTGGAAAAAAAGATTACTTATCAGTATTTGCATGACCCAAAAGAGTTTCAAGCGGTCGTAGTCTATATTTCACCTCGGGCCGAGTATATGCCGCCGCTTGTGTATAGCAATGATAATTTTGATAAATTGGTCTTTCGGATTCAGGCTAAAGTCCTAGGCAAACATAATTTATTTACTGGTGAACCCGTGACAATTCATGTCGAGCCTACTCATGCCTGAAGATTTGATTATTGATGTTGCGCATTTGAAAAAATCATTTCATGGTCGTGTGGTTGTTAATGATGTTCATTTGGCTATCAAAAAAGGTGAGGTTTTTGGATTTTTGGGACCGAATGGGAGTGGAAAAACGACCACGATTCGCATGTTGTGTGGGTTGTTGACACCCGATAAAGGGGCTGGGCGTTGTTTGGGATTTGATATCCTGACCGAATCTCATAAAATCAAGCAAAACGTGGGTTATATGACCCAGCATTATAGTTTCTATACGGATTTAACTGTTGAAGAGAATTTGGATTTTTTTGCTAGAGTTTATGGCCTTGATCGCCGCACAGAGCGGGTGCGAAAAATTATGGTTGACCATGATTTATTGCAACATCGATCGCAATTAACTGGAAATTTATCCGGGGGTTGGAAACAGCGCGTTGCATTAGCTGCGTGTTTGTTGCATGAGCCTAAAATGTTGTTATTAGATGAACCTACTTCTGGTATTGATCCGATAGCGCGGCGTGATTTTTGGGATAAAATTCATGCGTTAAGCGAGCAGGGGATTACAACGCTGATGTCCACTCATTATATGGATGAAGCAGAGCGCTGTACTCGATTGGCTTATTTGGCGTATGGTGATTTGCTTATCACTGGGACAGTGGATGAAGTCATTGCTGCGACGAAATTAAAAACCTGGAATATTTCCGGTGATGTGACTACTGGATTATTGCAGGCAATCAAACGCTTAGATGGCGTGACGCAGGCCGCATTATTTGGTCGACAAATTCATGTCAGTGGTTTTGATGTTCGTTTGATCGAACAGGGATTACGCAAAACTCAGCAAAACCATGCCATTCATTTTGATATGATTACTCCGACGTTAGAAGATGCGTTTATTAGTTTGGTGCAAGATACAGTCAAGGAAAACTGAGTGTGGCGATGAATATTGGGATACGTCAAGGCATGAGATTGCGGTTTTTTCGCCCTGCAGCCTTGGCGGCGCTGTCTAGACTTTGGGCTATGATGTGCAAAGAATTCGTGCAAATGCGTCGCGATAAAACCACCTTAGGGATGATGATTGGCATTCCGATGATTCAACTCATTTTGTTTGGTTTTGCTATCAATCTAAATCCACGTCATTTGCCGACTGTAGTTGTGGGTGACCCATATAGTGTATTTACTCGTCGAATTTTAGTTAGTATGGAAAACTCAAGTTATTTTCAGTTCGTATATCCACCAATGGGTGAGGCTGAGGCGGAGCATTTGTTGAAAGTTGGAAAAGTGCAGTTTATTGTAACTTTCCCTCCCTCGTTTGATCGTGACTTGATTCGTGGTCGTCATCCTAGGGTATTGTTAGAAGCAGATGCGACCGATCCGGCGGCTACGTCACGTGCAGTTTCGGTATTTACAGATTTATCACCACAGGCTTTACGGGAAGAATTAGTGGGTCCACTGGAACATTTAAATCCCACAGTGTCTGCGTATACTCCGGAGGTTCACTCTGTGTACAATCCCTTGGCAATCACAGCGTATAATATTGTGCCCGGCTTATTGGGTGTGGTGTTAACCATGACTTTGGTGATCATTACTGCTTTGGCCATTACACGTGAATATGAACGCGGAACCATGGAGAATTTATTAGCGACGCCATTGAGGCCATTGGAAGTGATGTTTGGTAAAATTTTTCCTTATATGATTGTGGGGTATGTTCAGGTCTCATTGATTTTATTTATGGCCAAATTTGTATTTGGTGTACCCATGCATGGGAGTATTTTGCTTTTATTACTCTTATGTTTGCCTTATATCGCAGCTAATTTGTCCGTGGGTTTGACCTTTTCTACATTGGCCAGCAATCAATTACAAGCCGTGCAATCCGCGATGTTTTTCTTTTTACCGTCTATTTTACTGTCTGGATTTATGTTTCCATTTCGAGGAATGCCGGTTTGGGCGCAATATTTAGGTGATATGCTGCCATTGACTCACTTTTTGAGAATTGTCCGTGGTATTTTATTGAAAGGGTCAGGTTTTTTTGAGGTTTGGCGAGAAGTAATTCCTATTTTAATCTTTATGGCCGTGGTCATGACCATAGCCTTTAAACGTTATCGTAATACCTTAGACTAGACCTAATGGAGCTTTTGCCCATTGGATACTTTAGGCGTCACTGTGACTAAGCAAATCGCTTCATTGGCATCTGAAAAACCAACTAACAGAAATTGTGATAAAAATCCGGCAATATTTTTTTCGCCCAAATTCACACAGCCAACAATTGCACGACCCAATAGTGATTCAGGCGTGTAATGTACGGTCACTTGTGCGGATGTTTGGAGAATACCTATTTCAAGGCCAAAGTCGGCCCATATTTTGTAAGCCGGTTTTTTGGCACGAGGAAATGGCTCAACTTTTACAATAGTGCCTGAGCGTAAATCGACTTTTGCAAAATCTTCATAGGAAATAGTCATGCGATGTTCTCTTCTTGATGTTCAATCATGACGACTACTTTACCAATTGCTTTGCCCTGTTCTAAATAATCATGGGCTGCGCCGATCTGGGGAAGCGTAAAGTGATTCGGGTCGAGTAACGGTTTGAGTACGCCTTGATCCACGAGGTGTGCGACGTGCGATAAAATTTTACCATAATGGGCCCGCCGCAACCCTGTGATCAACGGCAACGGTTGTAAAATCATATATAAAGATAAACCTTTTAAGAATGCCGGGGTCAGATCATGTTGCCCAGCACCTGAGATGGTAATCACTGCGCCATGCACGGCGGCCGCTTGAAAACTCTTTGCCAAATTGTCACCGCCCACAGTGTCGAATATCACGGAGAATCCTTCACCGTGTGTATGGTGTTTCACATAGGACGATACAGAGGATTGTTGATAATTAATCACACCATCTGCCCCCAAATCGGATGCATATTGTGTTTTTTCTTCGGATGACACTGTAGTGAACACATTGGCACCTAAATGTTTTGCCAATTGTATGGCCATATGGCCAACACCCCCCGTACCGCCATGAATCAGGAGTGTTTGTTGAGGTTGGACTTTGGCGTAGGTGATTAATCCTTCCCATGCGGTTAAAGACACCAAGGGTAACGCTGCGGCTTCTTTGAACGATAAGGATTTCGGCTTGTGAGCGATTAATTGGACGTCTGCCAATACATATTCAGCCAGGGCGCCATCCAGGTCCAATAGGCCCCCAACACAACCAAATACGTCATCACCCGGCTTAAAATGAGTGACCCTTTGACCGACGGCTTCGATAACTCCGGCCACATCGCCATGGAGAATCATGGGAAAACGAGTGATTAAGTTCGCGTAATGCCCTTTACGCAGTTTACAATCGAAGGGATTCACGCTGGTTGCTGCAACTTTAATCAGCACATGACCCGGTTTCAGCGTGGGTTTGGGCTGTTCCATCGGTTGGAATACATGGTGATCGCCAAACTGTTTAATGACCATGGTCTGCATGGGGAGAAATTCCGATATCCTCTCAAGACTTAGAGTATAAAGATAAAATTCTTTATAGTCTAATATGCCGTTACCCCAAAATGCCTAAACGAGTGGCGCCATGAAAATGAGATGTAACCTCATGGCTCTAGAACAATGTTCAATGCTACGGATATGTCATGCTTGTCGTAGCGATAGTGTGCGACGCGGTTGTATTGTTCCTACTTGAGTTTCCAAAAACCTTAGGGTCAAAGGGTTGTTTCTGCTGTGTTATCGACATCGACGCTCTAACCGATTGTTCAAATTGTATATTTGGATCAATGCAAGGTGTGTGCATCATTTTCTCTTCTAATAAGAGGATGAAACGCCGCGTGTCATCCGGCGTACGTAGATTGTCAATCATCATGATCTATCAAATTGAGGAGCTTGCTTGTGAGCGGGGCAAACAAATTTTCTATCTGGTCTGAATCGCTTATTTGGTTCGATAATTCCGTATGTTGTGCACGAATTTCTGCAAGAGTGCTTCGATAAAACTCTATTGATACGTCTTTCGTGAGGCGATTAAGAGAAGGGCCCAAATCATCGAATCCATATTTCCAAGAGCAAATTGGTGCTAAATGTTCAATCAATCCTGGATTGTTAAGCATCTCCCTTATAAATTCAATTGCTAATGGACCACATGATGTTAGTCCATTCCCCCATCTTTGTCTGCAGTTTGGATCATATGTGGAGAAACGAATACGTTGATGCCGAATAAGCGGTCAATGCTTTTCAGAGATAATCTTTTTTTCAATCTTTCTCGAGATTGAGGATCTGGATGCCCCACTGCGAACGAAATTCATAAATTTTATCTCATGCAACGCTAATTTTATCAAAATAGGCTATAATTTGATTATAAATTAATCAATAAGGCTGTAATATGCCAATAAACCATTTTCGTATTTCTAATCAAGAAGGTACCCGGCAGATCTGTGTGATCGATGGGCAACCTTATTATCAGTCTACAGGTAGAAATTCTAACATGGCGGGATTATGGCTGCCATTTGAACGATTTTCCGCGCCGATTCCAAATCGTACTGGGGTGATGCATAAACCTTACACGGAGCCTAATCGTACTCCGCCGCGGATTGGCGATTGTTATCCTCCTGTTGTTGCTGAGGCATTTATCAATGTTTATGGAGAAAAAGATACAAGCTGGAAGCGTTTTAAAGATATAAAATGTTTATATACAGTGTGTTTGTTGTCGCCAGATAGTTCGCATATTCCAGTTGAAATTAGAAGCGCAGTACATCAATATATTGGGTTAGCGCAAAATGAAGAACTCTTAGCGAATTTTACATTTCATACTCAAGAAACACCTGTTTTGGATTTGGCACGACCCAGTACCAAACCATTAACTCCTGAGGATTATCACGATTTGATGGAAATTTTGAATGGGATGGGTTCTACGACTGGCCCAATGATTGGGAGCGATGACGGTGATATCCTTCTCCTAGACATTAACAATCCGATGCCTGGGCAGGCGCAAGCAATTGATCCTAATGTAATGCCTGTTGACTTAGCGGCTTATGTCAATAACACGCGAGTCGGTGGTCTAAATCCTGATTTGGCAATAACCAATCAATCCTTAGACGAATTTAATCAGTTACTGCCGCATTTTGATGCGATTAGAGATAGGCACGCACGTGCGCAACAAAATGGTTGCACCGGTTGTATTACGGCAATATATCGAAGTGCAGTCAGAGCATTTAACAATTGTACGGGCAGTGGAAATAATAATACACCACCGCATCTTTAGGCAGGTAACTTTAATGTACCATCAAAGCCCGCGTTCTCATCAAATGTGTCCGTGGTGTCAGCCGTTGGCATGTTGTGGATTAAGACAGTGCTGCGCACTACAAGAGAATCGGGACGTCGTATATTATTCTCACGAAGATCAAGCCGCTTTATATGAGGCAATGCATCAATGATTTGTTGAGCGCCATGCTCGGTAAGCGCATTATATGAGATATTGAAAGACTGCCATTGAGGTTTTGTATCCGCAATCATTTGAATATCCGCATCGCTTAATCGATTCATGCGAACCGTCACATGCGACCATGGCGCATTGACGATATTGCTCATATCATGTTTCTGTAAGGCATTTGCGCTTAAATTTACGACTCTTAGGCTAGTGCTAGCCGTTATAGCAGCAACGCCTGCACCGCTCAGTTGATTGCTGGAGGCATCGAGAGTATGCAGTGTGGTATTGGTTTGAAATCCTTGAGGGTCTAGCGTTTTGAGGCGATTTTGACGAATAATTAAGTTGGTTAATGTGACACTGGTCAATAGTAAATTTACGCCAACCGCATCAATAGTTGTCCCGCTGAGGTCAAGTTGTAATAAAGGTAACACCACAAGATGTTCAATACATTGATTCGAAAGGGCAGGATTATAACTCAGATCGATCGATGTAATTGCTGTGTTAGGCTGAGTGAGTAATGCATGACAGATTTGCTGGACGTCGGCATCATTCAGTCCTATTCCTTTCAAATTTAAATGGGTAAATTTGGGATCATTACGCTGAATTTGCAGTACCGCATCCTGTAAAACGTCAGTTTTAGTTTTTTTCTGCGTTGTTACAGAGATTGTTGGGGTAGTAATTTTTGTCAAACAACCTAATACCCACCTAGTTATCCGCATTTTAGTACTCTCTAGAATGAAGTTTCGACATTATACACTATTTTGTAGTAATTTTAAACAAAAAATCAACAGCGCCTAATGGTGTGTCGTGAGATTGGTATCAATGACGCTTCTGCACATGTACTGGTGGTGGTTTTACTGCTCAGGAATATTGTGACGATCGCGCCATTCTTTGAGTAGCGTGTGGCGACGTTTAGAATAGCGCGTTGCCAGATCGGTTAATTGCGCAATTCTATCGGTTCGAAAATGGCGGAAATCCCGTCTCAGTTCACACCAAGCGACTAAGACATGATGCTCTTCAAAAAACCCGAGCGCGAGTGGCCAGATAATACGTTGAGATTCATCGTTTTTAATATCTAAATACGTCATTTGAAGTTTATACTCTCTACGAATGGCATACCGAATTAAGGCCTCTTGGTTGTCATCATGGTCTATGGCTGTTTTTACGGGGCCAATGAATAACCCTGAAAATTCCAATTGGTGACGCAGATCTTCTGGGAGGACCGCCGATATTTTGGCTAAAACATTTTTTGCTGCAAGCGTTAGTTTTTTATCGGCTCTGTGGGCTACCCAGCGTGAACCGAGTACCAATGCTTCAATCTCTTCTTCAGAAAACATGAGTGGCGGCAACATAAATCCTGGCCGTAACACATAACCCACGCCAGGTTCGCCTTCAATGGACGCGCCTTGAGCCTGCAATGTCGCGATGTCTCGATAAATCGTCCGTAAGCTGACCTCAAGCTCCTCCGCTAGTCGGTTCCCACTGATAGGGTAGTGATGACGTCGCAGAATTTGAATGAGATCAAAAAGACGTTGGGTTCTAGACAAAATAGCCACCTATAGGTTAATACTGCCATATTTTGGCAGCATTAGGCTGGAATTTCCAGAGCGCATCTTTCCCCGTCATTATTTTCTTAGTGGACTATAATTAATGGTATCAGCAATGTTCTAAAATGATGAGACTAACATGCACGATAGAAAAATACGCGAACAAGGAAATAATAATTTCACCGAGGTTTCAGGCGATCGTGTTTTAAAAAGCCCCAATCCCCAGGGTGCTGGTTTTTTAGAATTACCGTACGAGCAACAGGCGGAACAATGGAACAAGTATTATGCAGATACGATCTATGCAACGGCCTGTGTTACTGATGATGGAAAACTATCTACACCATATATTGAGGGTTCACATCCGAAGGATGAGCAACGATTGGCAGTGTGTGAAGCAATGCTCCAAAAAGGATTTATTATGGTTGATTGCCGCGATAAAAGAAATTTTATTGTTGATCGTGATGAAAAAGTATTTCCAGTGGATTTTGGTCAAATATATACAAAAGAAAATCGTTTTTACAAAGCTCATTTGATGGTAGTCCAAAGAGAAATGAATGC
>CAZBSX010000048.1:0-8734 GCA_964494305.1 uncultured Legionella sp.
AAAGTGGAGAAACTTATGTTAAATCTGAAAAAAACAGCAGTAGCTGTTCTTGCTTTTGGTTCTAGTGCTGTGTTTGCGGGAACGATGGGACCTGTTTGCAGCGCGGTCAACGTAACAATTCCATGTGAAAACACTGCATGGATGTTGGGTGGTAAAGCTTTATATTTGAATTCAAATTTTGGCCATAAGCTAAGTACTCTGACTAGCTCAACTGGTCTTAGCAATGCAACAACTAGCGATATCGGCACAAAATATGGTTGGGGCTTCATGATTGAAGGTGCTTACCATTTCAACACTGGAAATGACCTCAATATCAACTGGTACCATATCAACAATGGTCACAGCAGAACGTTTGGCGGAAGTACTTTTACGGGTAACCAAGCATTACAATCAGGTCTGATTTTTGATCGAACCACTTATATTAACAGTTTGACTACTAATTCGGGCGCGTATGTTTCAGCTAACCCACAATGGGATGCTGTAAATATTGAATTAGGCCAAGAAGTTGATTTTGGTGACATGAAACGTGTTCGTTTCCATGGTGGTTTTGAATGGGCAAGATTAGCAGGTTCTGGTACTGTTAATGCTGCTGGTTCTATCACGACGACTACAGCTGGCACTACAGGTTCAGCAACAGCGTTTAACTTCATCAAACAAGGCAACCCAACGTACAATGGTTTTGGTCCACGTTTAGGATCTGACTTCACGTATGACTGGGGTAACGGTTTAGGCATGTACGCAAACGGTGCAATGACATTGTTGGCTGGTACGAACAAGTCTAGCTTCTCTAAGTTTGATTATGCTGCAAACGCAGGTGTTACTTCATCACAAAGCACGGTCCAAGTTGTTCCTGAATTGGAAGGAAAATTGGGCTTAACTTATGGTTATGCAACTGCACAAGGCGATATCGTTCTTGATGTGGCTTGGATGTGGGTCAACTACTTCGGTGCGTTGTCTACAGGCGACAACTTCCTGTCAACGTCTGCAGATACCAACTTTGGTCTCCAAGGCGTGATTTTCGGTTTGAAATGGATGGGCAATGTAGCTTAATCTTAAACCGATTAAAAACCCGCCTTCGTGGCGGGTTTTTTTTATCTCAAATCTTGCAAAATCCACTAGCTAGTTCCCAATTTGGATCGTATAATCTCGCGTGTTTTGGTTTCAACTGATTTAGGCGCTTGTCCCCAATAACTTCCCATTCATGCATCAAATCTGAACGTGTTAGACCAATATTCAGCATCGCACCAGGAAAGTTATAGCGGACATGAACCGTATTTTTTTGGGATTTCCAGCAGGAATATGCTGAACAAAAGACCCTCGTGAATCACAAAACTAATAATAACAGATTGACTCAAGTCCATTGATCCGAGCAGCCGCTTTGTCTAATCCGAAAAGTTGAGTCTATTCGATCCAAAATGGCCTTGAGTAAGTGCTGGATAAGGGGATTGAACAATGAAACAACTTGCGACCATTTTTTTGCTATCAACTGGGGTGCTCGCTTTTGCGGCGCCTGATGATGATAAAATTCTCCAGCAGCAAATTAGTATTTTGCGCCAACAAACTATCGCGCTACAGACGCAGGTCCAGCGTTTACAGCAGAAAGTGACTGATACGAAGCGCCCAGAACCGCAGCCTGAAACTAAAAAAACTGTTAGCGAAGCAAAATCTGCAAAGACAACAAATACCAGCAAACAGCATAAGCAACGGCCAACGCGAATCACGTCGATTTTGCCTATTATTCCAAAGATGACATCAAAGCCTGAACTGGTGCCGGCTACTAATCCCAAGTATCAACAAACGTCAGTCAGTGTCCACACCGCAGTCGATGCCGATCCTGAATCAGTTGATTTTTACCCAACGGCCTTGGTAGCGGATAACCATGTGCTGACGTACATTGCTGGTACGCCGGTTATCTCAGCCCCTTACCTCGGTAGCCGACCCGCATTCGATGGTTCAGATTATATTGTGAATATTTCGAGCATCAATCGCGATATTCGATTAATGCAGCAACGTCGTAGTCTGGAGCGCGCGTATACCAAGATGGGGTATCCATTACCAAATCGGCCTATTCTGGCGCTCAGTGGTGCTGTAATACCAATTGGTTCCATTGGTCAGCCCTATTTTGGCTCTACACAAGCAGATTGGAATTTAGGTTCGGATGAATTAGATCTTGCAGCGATTTTGAATGACAAAGTGGAAGGGTATATGGCGTTGGCATATAACGCTGCACCGCCATCTGGGGGTGGGCCACGAGTGACGAATTCTGCACTGAATCTCAATATGGGATTTGTGAATATTGGTGATCTAGACGAGTCGCCCTATTACTTAACCGCAGGCCAGCTTTACGCGCCATTTGGTCGCTATTCTACGTCCATGATCAGTGCAACATTGCCTATGATGATCACCCGAATTAAAGCACGTCCTTTTATTTTAGGGTATAAATCTCAAACCGACAGTGGGCCGTTTGCTGCTATTTATGGTTACCGCGGTGATACAACGCTGGGCAGTACCGGTGTAGGTGGGGTCAATCTTGGGTATATTTTAGATGTGTTTAATGCAACGTCTGAAGTTGGAGTCAGCTTTATCAGCTCGCTCAATGATGCTCAGGGAATGCAAACTACAGGTGCTCCTTCAGGGACTATGTTCGGTGGTTTTGGGTCTGAAACCAATGGGAGTGAAGATGTTCATAAAATTCCTGGTGTTGGTGTGCATTTAACATTGAGCTTCGATCGATATAACATTACGACTGAATGGGTCAGTGCGACGCGACCATTCTATGCGAGCGATTTAAGCTTTGACGGCCTAGGTGCGCAACCACAAGCAGTTCAAGTAGAGGGGGGTGTTACCTTCGTGAGTTTTAATCGTCCCTCTTCTGTGGCGGCGGCTTGGCAGTGGTCAAGTCAGGCGTTGGCTTTGAATATTCCGCGACAACGCGTCAATGCGGTGTATAATATTTCAATCTGGAAAGACACTGTGGAAAGTTTAGAATATCGTCACGATATTGATTATGGTGCAAATCATTTTGCTAACGGCTCGGCACCTGATGGCACTGTGAATGCCAATACTCTTGGCTCTAACGGAACTGCTGATACCGTGATGTTACAATTAGGGATTTACTTCTAAGGGGAATGTATGTCTATCAAATCGGACAAATGGATTGAAAAAATGGCTCTAGAGCACGATATGATAGTGCCTTTTGCTGGTCACCAAGTTCGAGAACACCACGCGGCACGAATTGTCTCATATGGTGTTTCGAGCTATGGTTACGATGTGCGATGCGCTCCTGAATTTAAAATTTTTACGAATATTAATTCGGCTATTGTTGATCCTAAAAATTTTGATGCCAGTAGTTTCGTCGATGTGCATTCCGATGTTTGTATCATTCCACCGAATTCATTTGCGTTAGCGCGTACGGTCGAATACTTTAAAATTCCACGGAATGTGCTAACCATCTGTTTAGGGAAATCAACGTATGCTCGTTGCGGAATTATTGTCAATGTCACGCCGTTGGAACCTGAATGGGAAGGACATGTGACATTAGAGTTTTCCAATACCACGCCATTACCCGCTAAAATTTACGCGAATGAAGGTGTGGCCCAAATGATTTTTCTAGAAACGGATGATGTTTGCGCAGTTTCCTACCGAGACCGACAAGGCAAGTATCAGGGGCAAGTTGGAGTAACCCTGCCCTGCACCTAAAGCTTAGGGTCAGAGATCATATGATGTAAAAGGGTGTCAATTGTCTAGTTCTTCACAAATTGGGTGAGTATGGTGTGACGCGTTGATACGATCTTTGAGTTCTTTGCCCGGTTTAAAATGAGGACTATATTTTTCTTTGGTCAGCATTTTTTCCCCGGTTTTAGGGTTGTGTGCGTCACGTGATGAATGATGTTTGGTTGAAAAACTCCCGAAACCACGAATTTCAATGCGCTGATGTTCTGCTAAGGCATCACTCATCAATTGAATTAAGTGGTTTACACCATGATGAATGGTGCGTACAGGAATATGCGACATCCTTTGAGCCAAACGTACAATCAAGTCTGATTTAAGCATGTTTCAAGCCGGGTGAATGAAAAACCAGGTGAGCATAGCTCGATGTCGGTGGTGAGTCAAGTAGGTTGGGCCTTGGCCCAACGAGCGTTGAATGATGTTGCGGAGATTGAGCCTACATTTGTTGAATATAAGCATTCACAACCCCCCAACTCATTTGTACACGCGTTTGATGTCGGAGCTGAAATTTGGGTGATATCAAACGCTTGGTGGTTGTGATGATGAGAGGCCGCTGAGTAAGTTGCTCGAGATGCTGGTTGATCTGCAACCAAAGGTCACCAAATAATCCGGTGGCTGAGAGGAAAATCAGAGTCGCGTCTGCGAGGTTGGCGACCAAAAAATCACCGCAAATGAATTCTATGTTTTGCGCACAGATTTGATAATCGGGGTGTGCTTTTAGGTGTGCTAATTGGTCAAGCGCTGCGTGATGCAAGATGGGAAATAATTCGATCCCGCAGGATTTTTTAACATCGAATACCATAGCGCATGCCAAGACTGTTTTTCCAGTGCCACTGCCCAGGTCATAAAAAATGGTGTTTGGATTGGGATGAGTTAACGAGAGCAAAGCAATCCAAGATGTACTGTCAATTTCCCCATAGACATATTCACATGCGTCTGTTTCAGTTCGTGCTGAGCGCGAAAGGCTAAAACCGTTGATAGAGTGACTGATGGTGCTTAACGTCGCGACATGGTGATTGACGCGCAAGCGTCGTTGCCATTGCCATTGTGTATAGCGCTTCCACCCCGGTTTGAGTGAGCATAACATAAGAATAAAGAGAATAATGATCACGATACAGAAAGATCCATCCGAGGTTATTCTGATTATTTTATCAAGACTGGCCAGATTTGGTAGTTTTCGTTTATGATGAATTATACGGACGATCAAAGGACTGTGATGAAATATGCGTCAATACTGGATGCGATTGGGCATACGCCTGTCGTGAAAATCAATCGAATTGGTGCTGAACTGAATTGTCAATTGTATGCGAAATGTGAGTTTCTCAATCCGGGTGGTTCCAGCAAAGATCGGATTGGATATCGCATGGTCCAGTCAGCATTAGAGAGTGGTCGAATTCAACTCGGAGATGTTCTTATTGAGCCTACGTCAGGCAATACCGGTATTGGATTGGCCTTGGCAGGTGCAGTCCTAGGGTTTCAAGTGATCATTACCATGCCGGATAAAATGAGCCAGGAAAAGCAAATTATTCTGGAACGTTTGGGTGCGACCATCTATCGGACACCATCTGAAGTGAGTTCAGATCATCCAGATAGTCATATTTCATTGGCCAAACGATTGCAACGAGAGATTCCCCATTCTCATATTTTAGATCAATACAGCAATCCTGATAATCCGAATGCCCATTATTATGGGACGGCTGAAGAAATTATTGCTGATTTTGGAAAAAATTTGGATATGGTGGTAGCATCAGTGGGCACGGGTGGGACCATTACCGGCATTGCGAGGCGGTTGAAAGACTATAATCCTGCAATCCAAATCATAGGTGTTGATCCGGTCGGTTCGATTTTGGGCGGTGGTGATGATGTCAAACCGTATTTGGTCGAAGGGATTGGGTATGATTTCTTTCCGAAGGTGTTAGATAATTCTCTCATTGATCAATATATCAAAACCATCGATGTCGATTCATTTTTGATGGCACGTCGGTTGATGCGTGAAGAAGGTTTGCTCATTGGTGGTTCAAGTGGTGCGGCGATGTGGGCAGCATTACAAGCTGCACGCAGTCTCTCAAAAGATCAAGTGTGTTTGGTCATTCTCCCCGATTCCATTCGCAATTATCTCAGTAAATTTGTGCAAGATGAATGGATGGAAACGCATGGATTTTCTGTGTAGTGCAAAGGAGTAGAAAGAGATTTAGGCCCTGTCTCTGACGTTTTTATACACTTTTGTGTCAATATTGACTTTATATGATATAATTTGAACATTTTTGATATCAAAAAATACGGTATGAAATTATTTGAACCCATTGGTGACAAGCTAGGCTTACCATTACGCCTTAGTGAGCGCGAAGAATACGCGCTTATTGAGCGTGAAGCACTCAATTCACGGTATAGCCCGATACCAGACAAATTACATGATCGCCTCAAAAACACAGCTAAGGCATATCGGCTAATACGGGCTATGCAAAAAGCATTAGTTCATGCGCAAAAACACGAGTATATGCACGCGCAATGGCTCGAGGCATTACGTTGGGCGCAAGAGGCAGACAAACTTCTCTACGCTTTGGCTGAAACGAAATTTCGTAAAATGGTAAGTCTAGATACTAGCTTCGATTGGGGTACTAGCACTAATGTTTTCTTGTGCGGGTGGCTTGCGATACCTCTACTGTCATGGTATGTGAGTGGTTTCAATATGAGTCAGGAAGAAAAAATGAGGTTATGCCTCTGCTATCTCGTATTGGTAAGCGCGCCAGCGATTATTGGGGTGACATTAGAGAGCAATCGCACCGAACTTACGCATCTTTTACTACGTTCTCAAGTGGCGTATGTTTTATGTGCAGCAAAACAAAGCAATCTAACGCTTGATCCTGTGCAAATTCCAGAACAACCTGTCATGATTGATGAATCTAAACAGCTTACTTATGAGGATAGGTTAGAAAAAATAAAGTTTTGCAAAGTGCCGCCATCTCGCTATCTTTGTGAGATTTCGCACCAAATCATGAAGAGACCAACGTATGGCCCACACAACGCAGTCCACTATGATGAAGAATCAATCTGTCGCTGGTTGGATATAAACAACAGCGATCCGACAACGAAACAAGTATTATATATCTCAGACTTGATTTTTAATCACGATTTGCAGCGAGAAATAGAATCTTGGGTAGCGAACAAAGAAAAAAAATTTGCGTTTAAAACTCAAAAATATAATGCCCTTTTCGGATCAAAGTCTCTAATTGTGCACTCTATGTTTACTAATAAATCACTGGATGATGACGATATTGATGATGAAATGATGCTGCATAGCGCGTTTGGTCAAGGGAGTACTACGTATCAAGCAGCAAAACGTGGTTATGGATAGGGTGTGAGAGCACTTTGCCGCACACATACGGAGAGAAGATAATGACCTTGCGCAGCAGCCTCGGTATTGGCGCTCCGATGGGTTCAGCATTCTAGGGCATAACTGACCCTGATTCGGGTCAGTTTCCTATCCCTAAACGAGATTGATTTAAGCCATATTCAGAAGCCATTGTGGCCAGATCTGAATGAGGTGCCACTTTTTTAAGCATTTTATGGGTTGTAGAGAACAGCCCTACAGAATACAAAACATCACTTGCCGCGCGCTCTTGAATAGTAACGTTTGTCTGAGAAGGATATTCTACCTGCCATACTGCCATATCATAGAGAAAGCCAGGTAATCCGGTTATAAAAGAAAGCAGTGTTTTTAATACGACACTGAAAACTAGGGTGATCACCGCAACCCCTAATAAAAGAAAAAGGCTGAAATGGGCTAGCGTCAGCGGTAAGCTTAAGCACAAAACAAAAGGAATTGCCACACCAATCCGTAATAATGCGAAAAGAGTGGTTCGGAGATTTAGGTCGTGCGCAAACGATCTCTGAATAGAGATAAAAATACTATCTACCACATATTTTAAATGTTGTGCACCATAATTATTCGCATGCTTTGAGTAAATCCGTCTTTCGATATTGAGTATATCGTCTTCTGATATTGCCTTATTCTTTCTATGATCCGTGATAGCGTCCTGGATTTCTTTGTGTAATGTAGATGTCACGTTATTCATGAGTTCATGTTCGTCTACTTGTGCATCATGATTTTCCGGTTGCTCAAGTTTTAGCTTTTTAATGATATTTGCAATAGCGTTAGCTTGTATGTGCTCAAAATAATAATTTGAAGTCAGCATAAGCAAAATAGGGTTTTCTATTCGTGATCGTAACAATGTTTCTAACCCATTGAGAATAACGATGGTGATTAAAGGTAAGGCCAGCGCGCTGAGTATCAAAGAATTCACTAATGCATGCAAACAATAAAGTGCTGTTCGAGCATAATAAGGATAGGCAATATAACGATATAAGAGAGTGATGAGAGACGAATTAAACGCTCTGATGAGATACATCACTACTCGCTTATTGTGCCCATCAATCTTTACTTTCTCTTCGTCATTGGTGTCCTCAGGATACGCATAAATATTTTGCTCCCAAAAAGTAGATAAGCTTCCTCCTCCAGAGATTAAAAAAGATAAGTTCAACTCATACTCTTCGATTGCGTCGGTATATTGTGTAAATAAGGGAAATGGTATGGCTTGAACTATAGCAGGAGCGGTTTTGAGTTTTTCAGTAAAGACGCTAGGCGCACGTTTGGAGGGTTTTAAACGATCTGGATGAAATAATCGGGAAGCGTTTCTTTTCAATTCTGTCAAAGTAATTGTATTGGTTTCAACTATGGTTTCTAAAAAAATAAAGCGTAAGTCATTTTCGAAAACCACTATTGCAGCGTTGTCAGTCCCATCAAATTGGTTTTGAGGCACATCGACTTTGTCTAGACGAGCACGCAACAAATCGACGAGCTCTTTTGCTGATTTCACGATATTTAACCAGGAAAAGTAAAAATATATCGCATTATACCACAGGCAGAGGTCTTTAAGTGTTCTCGGTTATGGTTCTGTCGTCGACTAGACGGGTTTAAATCGATATTGAGGTCCGGCCCCGATCC
>CAZBSX010000049.1:0-3883 GCA_964494305.1 uncultured Legionella sp.
TTGTCATTCATGAATTAGGCCTTCATGAGCAATTTACAGAAACGCCAAGTCATATAGACCGAGTATTGTATGTCACCTATGGTGCATCAACGACAGAAGACGCGATACCTGAGAGAGTAGAAGCGCAATCCGTTCATTTGTTATCAGTGGTACAAAACCTCATCCGACAACATGAAGAGAAATTACCAAGGCTTGATATTGTTACGGGCAGCACCTTAAGTGACAGTGCCCTATGGGGATTTGGTCGTTCCTTACAAAATGAATATACCAACTGGCCGGTGCGCCTAATTGAATGTGATGACGTTACAGAGGTAGATAAGCTTGCTTACGCGTTATTAGTCAGTCATGTTGATAAATCAGATGAAAATCAACTGCGTTTTGAAGCTGATACGATGTCGGTCTGTCGGTTACAGCGCAGCAAGCTCAACCAGATTGAGCCTTCTGTCGTACCCAAGCAATTACCCAAGGCGGGTACCTATCTCATCACTGGCGGTCTATCGGGTATTGGCTACGCGGTATGCGAATGGTTGGTAGCACAAGGGGTGCAAGAGATAGCATTGTTATCAAGACGCGAAGCAAGCGCTGCTCAACAAGCAGCATTTCAAACCTGGGCCACGCAAGGGATTTGTGTCAAATCATACTGCGTAGATGTGAGTGACCAAGAAGCCTTGGGTGTTGTGTATGCCACCATCAAACAAACGCAAGGTCCAATTAAGCATATCATTCACAGCGCGGGCGTATTAGCGGATGCAACGTTACTCAATCAAACACCAGAAACTTTTCATCAAGTGTATCAAGCCAAAGTCTATGGTGCTTGGTATTTGCATGAATTCAGCAAACAGGATGATTTAGAGCAATTTATTGTATTTTCATCGATGGCCAGTATTTTAGGGAAAGCTGGCGTCAGCAATTATGCAGCAGCGAATGCATTTTTAGATAGGCTTGTTGAGCATCGCCAAAGATTGAATTTGGTTGGACTGAGTATTAACTGGGGTGTTTGGAAAAATACGGGTCTGGCCTTAAAACTTAATCAAGATGAGCAATCGTCTTTACCGATGTTAACGCAATCAGAAAACTTGGCAGCACTTCATTTGTTATTGTCCCAAGCCACGCTTCCCAGACAAATAGGGGTTATGCCAATCAATTGGAGTAGTTATCAATCTCGAACAGTGAAGTATCAACCGCTTTTGGCTGCATTTATGCAGGCATCACGTATGCACCATTCAGAAAATTTGATACCGGCCATCAAAGAGTTGTCTTTGGAAAAAGCGAGACACTTATTGAGTGAGCATTTATCGGAACTGTTGGCAAAATTACTTCAATACAAGTCGACACAGTTACTTGATGTCGACAAAGGTTTTTTTGATTTAGGAATGGATTCTTTGGTGGCGATCGAATTTGGACAACAAATCGAACGTCTTTTGAATAATAGTTTAAAAATTCAGACACAGCATGTCTTTGATTACGCGACAATAAGCGCATTAACGGATTATTTATTAACTCAAATACTGGAACTAAAAGTGACTAGAACATCGGTTGCGACAAGGCAAGTATCGGATGATGAGCAAATCGCTATCATAGCAATGGATTGTCGTTTTCCGGGTAATTGTGATTCCCCGGAGGCGTACTGGGAACTATTGCTAGCAGGAAGAGAGGCAATCGGTGACTATCCGCAAAGAATAGCCCTTTCTTTACCGTCAATACAAGGCGGATTTATTGAAGACATTGATTTATTCGATGCAGAATTTTTTGGTATCAGTCCCAAAGGAGCAACATTATTAGATCCACAGCAACGCATGTTACTTGAGCTTACCGAAAGAACATTGAGACGCGGGGGATTAGAGACCAAAGCCTTAAAATATACTAAGACTGGAGTCTTTATTGGATTGGGTGCAAATGATTATGCACGGTTATTAGAAGAGCATGCTGATGATATAAACGCTAACCTTTATATCGCAGCCGGCAATGCATTGTCGACCGCTGCAGGACGCATTTCTCATCAATATGGCTTTGAAGGTCCTGCCATGACAGTAGATACAGCATGCTCGTCATCTTTGGTCAGTGTCCATCTTGCTTGCCAAAGTTTACGCACAGGTGAGTCAGATATGGCACTTGCAGGAGGTGTCAGTCTTATTTTAGGTTCTCGTAGCACACACTACTTAAAACAAAGTGGCATGCTATCACCTGAACATAGATGCAAAACGTTTGATGAGAGCGCCAATGGTTTCGTGCGCAGTGAAGGGTGCGGTTTGGTTCTTTTAAAACGCTTAAGCGATGCAAAGCGTGATGGCGATAGCGTTCTTGCCGTGATTAAAGGAAGTGCCGTCAATCAAGCCGGTGGAAGTAGCGGTTTAACGATACCACATGGACCGAGTCAGGAGCGAGTGATAGCAGCCGCTTTATTGCAAGCAGGGGTGAATGCGAGTGAAGTCAGCTTTGTTGAGACACATGGCACTGGAACACAATTCGGTGATCCGATTGAAGTAGCGGCATTACAAAAAGTGTATGGAGAGGGTAGAGCAAAAGAGAATGTTTTATATCTCGGCGCTGTTAAAACTCAGATAGGCCATTTAGAAGCAGCGTCAGGCGTTGCGAGTTTGATTAAAGTAGTGTTGATGCTGCAACATCAAACCCGAGTCCAGAATAAATGTTTTTCTGTACTCAATCGTAATATTATCTTAGAAAACACAGGGGTTGCCTTATCCAATGAATTGAGTGCATGGAAGCATGACAAGCGTATTGCAGGGGTGAGTGCATTTGGTTTTTCTGGCACAAATGCGCATGTAATACTAGAAGAAGCGTCTTTAAATATATATCAATTAACACCAGATTTTAAGGCGTTGAAAGATCTGTTTCAGCGCAAGAGCTATTGGTTCAACACACCGTTAGAAACAAAATTGCAATTTAATGCATTTGGTTTGACACAAGGTGATATGAGTCTTTTGGGGCTATTACGAAAAATATTACTGCGGGAGTTAGTCATGATCTTATCTTATGGTGGAGACTTAAATACTATTGATTGTAATGCATCATTTTCTGAGTTGGGAATGGATTCTTTAGGCGTTGTTAACTATACGAGAAAAATCAATCAGCTATTTGGAATTAATATAGATCCTTACCATTTGTATCAGCATTCAACCATAGCGAGTTTAATACAATACTTACAAGAAGATCACTCGATATTTAATCGTATCATTCAAAAAATTGACAACAAATGTATTGAGCGTGAACTCACTGATAGCTAATTTGGATAAGAGAATAAGAGAGTTAGCTATCGGTGGAAGAACGGGGCATAGGGGGGTATTGGAACGGCCAACCGACTTAAGTGATCTTGCCAGGTATGGTTTTTAATTTTTAGCAGCACGATGGGCTCGCCTTAGCGCATTCGTTTGCGCTTCTGTGAGAATTAATTTTTTCATGCCTCATAGCATGATCCCATTAAAAAATTTTTCAAGTACTTTTTTAGATATTTACCGAAAACTCATTGGCGAGATGTATATTGAAATCTACTATAAAAGGTGTCCAATTTTCCCGGCCAAGATCATTCTATAACGTCATGAATATGCTATCCTAGCTAGAGTGGGTATGTGCTACATAAGGAAGGTAACGATGCGATATTTGTGTATAGTATTGGGTGTGTTATTCACAACACAAGTGAGTGCAATGACGTGTTATCTCACGATGGTGAAAGGAAGTTGCTGGAAGGCGTATGATTTGACTGTGGATGTGTCTAATGCTGATACTGGGAAAGGCATAACTACTGTATTAGTCCCCGAAGATCAGATGTGGGTAAGGCAGACGTTTGAATGTAAACCGGGTGAAACATTGGCCTTAGTTGCAAAATTTAGTCCCGTATTTTGGGCGGGTGACGAAGATAAAACGT
>CAZBSX010000049.1:3893-8711 GCA_964494305.1 uncultured Legionella sp.
AGCCAGGGGAAACCGGTTGGAATGTGACAGTTTGCTTTCCAAAATATTTTTCCAATGTGCCACTTCCTCCTGATGCAAGCACGCATTGTGACTGTGATGCCAGTGCGATTCCTAAAGTTGAGCCTACTAAATTGAATTAACTGCCTACGTCTCGTGCTTTATGCACGGGATCAAGAACGCGTCACCAACTGCCTGAATCTTGACATATGTGCTTAAATCCAATAAATTATACTGTACTAATACATTATTACAACGAGACGCAGTATGCAACCGACAAAGCGCTCCAAATCAGACCTAGGGCTATTGGCTCTTGTGATGATGGCAGTTATTTCCGTCGATAGTTTAAGAAATCTACCGATTGCTGCGCAATTTGGAGTTTCTCTGGTCAGTTTTTACGTTATTGCCGGTTTATGCTTCTTCTTACCTTTGGCCTGGGTGACCAGTAAATTGGCCACGCTCTATCCTAAAACAGGCGGGTCTTACGTTTGGATCAGAGAAGCGTTTGGGCACGGCTGTGGTCATTTTGCGATTTGTTTGCAATGGTTATACAACATCATCTGGTATCCCACAATCTTTGCATTCATTACAGCCACCATTGCCAGTTTGCTGGGCGATCATTTAGACCAGAATAAATGGTTTATTTTTTTTGCGAGTTTGTCGTTATTCTGGTTGATGACATGGGTGCATAGTCGAGGGATTCGATTTAGCCATTGGGTCAACGTGGGGAGTGCTGTTATCGGCACTTTAGTACCAATGCTGGCGATCATTGGTCTAGCAATTGGTTGGTTGCTCTCTGGAAAACCATCGGCAACTCAGTTGGATTGGCATGCGCTACTTCCTTCTGCACACGACGTTAAAAATATTGGTTTTTTTTCGAATGTATTATTTAGTATTTTAGGCTTAGAAGTCATTGCTGTATATGCGGGTAATGTTGCCGATCCGCAACGAACTTATCCTCGTGCGTTAGCGATCAGCGCTGTCCTGATCTTAGTGACCCTTATTTGTAGCTCGCTCGCACTTTGCATTATTATGCCGGTTGAAAAAATCACCTTGATCACCGGATTGGTCGATATGTTGCAATTATTTTTTGCCGCATTTCATATTCAGCGGATCACTTTTTTATTGGGCATTTGTATTGTGATCGGTGGATTAGGTATTGCGTCGTCATGGATGCTGGGTTTGGCTAAGAGTTTACACGTATCTTTGGCCGGGATGTCCTCTGCGCCAGCCTGGGTGCAAAAAGTGAACCGTCATCAAGCGCCAACTGGGGTTTTGCTGTTTCAGGCGCTTGTGTATTCCATGCTACTATGCGTTTTTCTGCTGTTCCCCAGTATGAACCAATCTTATTGGGTGTTATCTGCGGCAACGGCGCAATTTGCGTTGTTGTATTACATTATTCTATTTTGTGCAGCAATGAAATTAATTCGGAAAGGACCTACGCCTGGTTATGTGTATGGTTTGAGTAGCGTATTGCCGATATTGGGGATCCTCATGTGTTGTATCGGATTGATTGCAGGGTTTCTGCCGCCTACCATTGGTTGACCTATAAACAGTGACAGGCTGGATTGATTCCGAATAGAGGCAAGAGTATGATCGCGATACTATTAAAAACTGAAGATTATTTTGACGACTCATTCCAAACATTTCTTTTTAAATGCGGCACCCCTATTTCTGATCTTATTTATTGATAGTATGGGTCTTGGATTGGTGTTCCCGATTTTAAATTCCTTATTATTTGACCCGCATTCAAGCTTTTTTGCAGTTGAAACGACAGAGAAAGTTCGTAATGGATTGTATGGACTAACCATTGGTTCTTATATGCTCTGTTGGTTTTTTGGCGCTGCTTTTTTGGGTGATCTCTCGGATCAAATTGGGCGGAAAAAATCATTATTGATTTGTTTGATTGGTGCTACAGTCGGCTATATTTTTTCAGCGATTGCAGTATTATGTGGGAGTTATAGTTTACTCATGCTGGGCCGAGTGATTGCAGGGTTTACTGCGGGTAGTCAAGCCATCGCTCAGGCTGCAATTATTGATTTGAGTGAACCAAAACATAAGGCACGAAACCTTGGCTTTATTCTGTTTTTTTGCTCTTTAGGCTTTGCATTAGGGCCTATTATTGGTGGATTTTTATCTGCGTCATCTTTAGTGCCGTGGTTTAACTATGCTGTGCCATTTTATTTTGCTGCGATTATTTCCTGTATCAATGCGCTCTTATTGCAAGGATTTTTTAGTGAAACATTTTTGCATGTCCAAAAGGTGAGATTAAAACTCCATCATGCCATTGGGGTATTTTTATCTGCGTTTAAACAGGTGCATATTCGTGAGTTGTCGATTATTTTCTTAGTCTTTATCTTTGGTTGGTCAGGATTTTATTCTTTTATTTCTATGTATTTATTACGCGTCCATCAATTTTCTGCTTTAAAAAATGGATTTTATATGGGGTTGATGGGTGCTGGATTTGGCATTGGAACTGGGTTTTTGATTGAACCGTTGACCAAACGGTTTTCATTTAAGGCGTGTATGATAGTGGGTTGTGTGCTCTGCGCAATTGGTACAATCTTAACCATAACGGCAACGAATGAGCTCTATGTTTGGTTTGATGTTTTATTGGTATCTATCTCAATCGCCATCGCTTATACAGCGATCCTTACTTTGTTTTCAAATCAAGTTGATGAAGATGCACAAGGTTGGGTGATGGGAATCACGGGCGCCATTATGGCGTTTGCCTATGGCATTAATGGATTATTGTTGGGTTTGCTCACCAATCTAAGTCCACAAATGCCGTTAATCATTTCAGCCACGTTTTTAGTGTTATCTGCAGTATTCATGTATGCATTGTTTCAACCACGAGAGGTAAAAACCTCATGAAAACCGTAGCCATTTTTGCTGCGTCAAGCCCGCGAGTCGCGCAACATCACTATGACGCTGCACTTGACTTAGGACGGGCCTTGGCAGAGCATGGTTACGCCGTTTTGTATGGGGGAGGGCGTAGAGGGTTGATGCATGCGGTCGCCACTGGGGTGATTGAAAAAAATGGCCAGATTACAGGGGTGATTCCACACGTTTTGCTTGAGGAAGTTGACACTCGGTTGTCGAAGACAGATCCTAAATGCCATTTAATTGAAACCGCGGATATTGAAGAAAGAAAAAATATTTTGATTGATAGCGCAGATGTCATCATTGCGTTGCCGGGTGGGGTAGGTACTTTTGAAGAGCTCTACGGTGCGGCGATGCAAAATAAACCGATCATTCTTTTTAACCACGATGATTATTATGACGATATCTTAAGACAGCATACCGATTTTTGCTTCGCGCGAGTGGGGGATTCAGTTGCTGATGTTATGACGTTATTACCGCAGTGTGCTCAACAATCTCCAATACCATGTGATACACGATCGTATGACTTTTTTCATCAAGTCATGACACACGTAGACTTAGATGAGAACATTATGTTGGCGCATGATGATCACGGTACGTTTATTGCTGTGATGACAGCGGAACAACATACAAAATTGTACAAAAGCAAACAAAACGATGCACCGATGCCTACTATGGATCAGCTGTTTGCGTTTTCTAGCGGTATTATTTTATTGGATATCGATAAGCCGCACACCTTTGCGGCGTTGCATAAAATGATTACCTATAATCAATTGGGACTGCATGGAGAAGATGTTACTGGAAATCCGATTCGTAAACCGATGGTGTTACTAGACCATAAGCGCACCAATTTTTTTGAGCCAACTTGGCAACAACTGCAACATGCCTGCTCCGAACAATTGCTCAGTGACCATCATCTGAATGGTGTTACACGGTCGAATAATCTTGCCGAAGCCGTTAAGATAATTGTGAGTCAATGTGTGCTCAGTCATTTCGTATAGATCGAATTGTGCCCACATTACGGCATAGCATCGTGCTGGTGAGCATGATCTACTAATTCTGGCATTTTATGCCGGAGTAATTTTTTAAACCGAGGCAATAATTCAGTAAAACGCGACAGTTCAGCCAAAAACAGCTTTGAAGCATCCGTATATAATGAGGGATCGAGTTGAAACCCTTGTGTAATGAATAGCTTGAAAACATCTTCATGATCATTTAACGCCACGACCAGCAACATCTGACTGACATGTTGAGCGCGCTCGCGTGGCGCGGAATGATGAAACATTGAGCCTCGATTTAATGCGCTCTCTGCTACACGATAGGTTAGAAAAATCTTTTGATATTGATTGGAGTTTTCAAAACAAAAATAAGAAATCTTGATTAATTTTTTTAAATGCTTTTGTTGTTCAGGGGGGAGTGTGTCGCGTTCTTCTTTAATAAGCCTTAAAGTTTGTTGTATGAGGAATGAGTAATCAGAGTCTAAATCTTGCAAAATCACGCGTGTTGCAGGGTAGGTTACAAGCAAGTATTGGATGGTTGCTACTGATCCGAGAAGCAGCGCGTGTCGCACCCAAGACACCAAATAATCATTGATCAGAGCAAAAATACGCAACGAAGATGAATGTGATAAAAGTGCTGCTTTTTTATGTGCAAGCTCGGGTGTTAAAATGGTTGGATCGATTCGGAGTGCAATAAATTGTTTTTGCGCGCGACGAATAGTAGCCGCAAATGGAATGAGCGTGTTTAAGTATGCCTCATCATTTCTAGCATTTTCTATCTCTGAATCGGAGCTTTCTTGATTAACCAGAGCTGCATGTCTTGAGTGAATGTCTTGTAGTTCGCCTAGAGTTTTTTCATAATTGTTGAAAGCCAACTGGATTAACCTGAGCTTTTCTTCTTTCTCGGTTTTAAAATATTGTCGTTTTTTTTCTATAGACC
>CAZBSX010000050.1:0-8674 GCA_964494305.1 uncultured Legionella sp.
CGCTATGGTATATGGCGCCTTTTTATTGCATATTGCGCGCTATCCCGGACAAAGGCTGCGGCATCGCCCTCAGTTTCGCTTCAATTGGCATCTTATTTTTCTTACCTTGGTTAGATCGCAGCCCAGTGCGTTCTATGCGTTATAAGGGCAGCTGGTCACGCTGGGCCTTAGCCTTGATGGTCAGTAGTTTTGTTGTATTAGGGTATCTCGGCCTGCAAGACTTAACCACACTCAACCAAGCGATTGCACAGATTGCGACCCTTATCTACTTTGCGTATTTCTTATTGATGCCCATGTATACGCGCATAGAATCCACGCGACCTTTACCACAACGGATCGTGTTATGACGGTTTCTTTGATTGCAATAGAGAAAACTCCGATTAAAATTTTTCATAGTGTTGCGATCATTGCTTTGTTAAGTCTAGGCGTTTACACCAAGGCTGAACCGACCGCGCGCGCGCGTGGTGCAATCTTATTTATGAATTATTGCAGTGGCTGCCATAGTCTCAAATACCTGCCGTGGTCGCGAATGGTCAATGATTTGGATTTGGTACAAGAACATTCCATACAAATCAATCCACACCTTCGATTATCGACTGCAAGCTTTGCAACCATTTGGCCCAAAACTGCGATGGCAACGCATGATGCGCAACGATGGTTTGGTAAACCTCCTCCTGATTTGTCACTCATTACTCACCAACGGGGTTCCAACTGGGTCAATGCCTATTTACAAGGCTTTTATACCGATCCCAATCGGCGTTTTGGGGTTAACAACCACTATTTGCCCAATGCCATGATGCCCAATGTCCTAGAATCGTTGCCTGAGCAAGCGGCGGCGATCGCTGATATTATTGTATTTTTAGACTATGCAGCCGAGCCAGCGGTATTACAGCGCACATCATTAGGCGGGTTTGTGGTAGGATTTTTGCTGATCCTGTGTTTGCTCTTCTGGCTACGGATGCGTATTATGTAGGAGGTAGGTTGGGCCTTGGCCCAACAACCGTGTGAAACAACAAGGAACACTATGAAATCACAACCACAAGTTTTTAAAAAATTTTTGGGGAAAACGATTTTTTCTAGTCGTTGGTTGCAGGCCCCCCTTTACCTTGGTTTGATTTGCGCCCTCGCTGCTTATGTGTATCGTTTTACCCATGAGCTTATTCATTTGTTTTATCATCTCAATAACCCCAGCGACACGGCCATTATGCTCGGCGTGCTCGGTTTAATTGACGTGGTGATGATCGCCAATTTGTTGATCATGGTCATTATGGGCGGCTATGAAACTTTTGTTACCAGTTTAGACATCGATCGCCCCGATCAACCGGAGTGGTTAGACCATCTCGATGCTGGTGCCATGAAAATTAAATTGGCCTTGGCATTAATCGGGATTTCCTCCATCCATTTGCTGCGCACCTTCATTGATCCCACCAAATACTCAAATACAGCCATTTCATGGCAAGTGGGCATTCACTTAACTTTATTGGTATCGGTGTTAACCATCGCTTTTACCAATCGCTTGTTAAACACGACTGAATAGTAATTTGATTTTTAATTGACTGATCTCATGTAGGTTAGGCCAAGGTCCAACCTACTCATACTATCAAATGACATATTTGCTTTATTTTCATTAAAATGGTTTGATATAGAGGTGCTTTTTTTCACAGTGAACGACACAAGGAGAACTAGGATGACTACATTTTTAGCAACTATACTCGGTTGGTACTTTGTTATTTTAAGTTTATTTGTCTTATTAAAACGTAATGCGTTCTTATCCATTTCCACTGATATTTTTAAAAGTCGTGCTTCAACGTTTATTATGTCATTAATTACCTTGATTGCGGGTCTACTGATGGTCGTCAGTCACAACGTGTGGACTCACGGTTGGCCTTTAATGGTTACCATAATAAGTTGGTTAATTTTAGTCAGTGGCGTCTTAAGAATCTTCTGCTTAGATAGTTTTTCTAAAAAAGCAAAAACATTTTTTTCGGATCACGGAAAGCTGACTACGTTAGCAGTCATCTTATTCATCGTTGGCCTCAGTCTGCTCTATCATGTCTGTGAAGGTCATAAATATATGCATTTATCGTTCTGATAAGCGTTGTCTTGTGAGGTTAGCACAACCCTCTCCTGTCGATCGGGGCAAGAGAGGGTTATCGTTCTTTCAACAATCAAGTTGAATAAATTATGCCAGGCAAATATTTACCCATTCATTATTAAAATGTGATATAATTGGTCTTTTTCACATTCAATAAAAGGGTTGACATGGCCATTATCACTAAGCGTACAATTATGTCGTTGTATTCTAATCATGACGATATCTATAGTCACCAGGTACGCATTGTTTTAGCAGAAAAGGGGGTCAATGTTGATATTATGCCTGTAAATTCTGAAACAGGCTCAGAAGACCTCTTAGCAATCAACCCCTATGGCTCGTTACCCACCTTGATCGATCGTGAATTGGTTCTCTACGAACCCCGAATTATCATGGAATATCTGGATGAACGCTTTCCGCATCCACCTTTACTCCCTGTATATCCAGTTGCCAGAGCAGAAACGCGCAAAATGATGTATCGCATCGAACAAGATTGGTATGGATTAACCACTCGAATTCAAGCACACGATGATCATGACGCACGACGTTTACTGCTAGAAAGTCTCTTGGCCATTGAAGCTGTATTTGCTGATAAACTATACTTTTTAAGCGATGAATTTTCTTTACTAGATTGCGTGTTAGCACCCTTGTTATGGCGTCTACCTGCTTTAGATGTTACTATTCCGGAATCTGCAATTGGCATCACTCAATATATGGAACGTTTGTTCAAACGCGATTCATTTGAATCTAGTCTGACTGACATAGAACGACAGATAAGGGCCGCATAAATCATGTCTACCATGACGTCTAATAAACCGTATTTTATTCGAGCACTCTTTGATTGGATTGTTGACAATGATTTAACGCCGTATTTATTAGTCGATGCAATGCACCCTGACGTAGAAGTTCCGCAAGATTTTGTCAATGGCGGGAGAATTATTCTTAATATTTCTCCCAAAGCCTGTCGAGGTCTGCATTTGGGTAATGATAGAATTGTGTTTACTGCCAAATTTTCTGGGCAAACTACGCAACTTGCCGTATCGCCAGGCGCAGTCCTTGCAGTCTACGCCAAAGAAAATGGTCGAGGCATGGAATTTGAAGTGGAATACGATACTGCTCCACCACCAACAAACCCACCTTCACAAACGAAATCTAACGTGAAGCCATTTTTAAAACTAGTCAAAGACAATTCCAAACCCTCCGACGAAGAATGAACGAAACCTGCATGGCACCATCCTGGCAAATGGCAATTCCATTGCCGTCGACTCCAGATACTGAGCGCTTCGCGCACCATCTAGCGCCTTATTTGCACGCGCCCATGATCATAACGTTACAGGGTGAGATTGGCGCCGGTAAAACGACCTTTGTCCGCGCTTTACTCCGTTCTTTTGGCATAGAAGGGCCGATCAAAAGCCCCACGTATACATTGCTCGAAACCTACGACTTAGGAACTAATCGCCTACACCACTTTGATCTCTATCGCATAGTTGATGACAGTGAATTAGATTTTATTGGGTTTCGTGATTATTTCCAGCCTAACACGCTATGTTGTATCGAATGGCCAGAACGAATGAGCTTGTCTCCTGACCAAATTGATCTGGCTTTATTGCTAATCCGATCAGGGGATGGTAGAACATTATATATACGAGCAAAAGATGAGATAGTACCCACCCTTCGCCAATGTGTTCAAAGTTTCAATCCAGATCCAGTAACCACCGGATCGGGTGGATTTTAACCAAGGGGAATGACGGATGCGCCGGATGATCTTGATTATTTTGATGAGCGTGATCATTTCTCCAGCGCTTGCTGCACAATTAACCCAAATCAGTGTTTTGCAACAACACCCTAATTTAAATTTAGGGTTCGCGGTCACAGGTTCCACTGCACATCGCGTCTTTCTCTTACATCATCCTGAACGCATAGTCGTCGATCTCGATAATACCCGAACTCAAGTTAACCCTAGTTTTTTAGCACGCTCAAGCCCTCTCATCAAAACCGTGCGTATCGGTCATCCCAAGCCACAGGCCCTGCGACTTGTTATAGAAACCAACCAAACTGTTCGCATCAGAACAAATACCTGGGCACGAGGTTGGCAATTGCAGATCCACCCTGCTGCAGCATCGATACGTCCAAACCTGCAAAGAACGTATACATCGCCTCCTAAACAAATGCCTCAGCGTGCTGCAAAAATTATTCGCAGCAACCCAACGACCAACCGTGACGTGGTCGTAGTCTTAGATCCCGGTCATGGCGGGAAAGATCCAGGCGCGACCGGAATAAAGCGTACGCGTGAAAAGCATGTGGTTTTGGCCATTGCCAAAAGACTCAAAGTCCTTATTGATCAGCAACCCGGTATGCGCGCTGTACTCACTCGAGATGGGGATTACTACATTGGTTTACGGGAGCGAATGTCGATTGCCCGTCGGCATAATGCCGATTTATTCATTGCGATCCATGCTGATGCCTTTGGCAATCATCAGTCGCATGGGGCTTCAGTCTTTGCCTTATCACAACGCGGTGCAACCAGTGAAGCAGCACGCTGGTTAGCCGCTAAAGAAAACTATTCAGAATTGGGTGGCGTCAATTTATCAAAGCTCCACGATCAAAATGGCGTCATTCGCTCCGTGTTAATCGATTTATCGCAAACCGCCACTATTAGTGCCAGTTTACAACTTGGGCATCAAGTGTTACATGGATTAAATCGCATGACCAGCCTACACAGTCATAAGGTCGAACAAGCACGGTTCATGGTTCTCAAATCTCCGGACATTCCTTCGTTGCTTATCGAAACTGGCTTTATTTCCAATCCACGAGAAGAAATAAATTTGAACAATCCTCGCTACCAAACTCAAATGTGTCAGGCCATCATGTCGGGCATCAAAACTTATTTTTGGGAATATCCACCGCATGGCTCAAAAATTGAAGCGATGCTCAACCAACGTCAAACCATCGGGCGCAATCGCTCCTATGTGCAACGTAGGGCAAGAGGATGAGAATCAAGGCCTTATCGTCGCATATTGCTAACCAAATCGCGGCGGGCGAAGTTATCGAGCGCCCTGCTTCTGTCGTTAAAGAATTACTAGAAAATGCTCTAGATGCAGGCGCAACTGCCCTCACGATTGAAATCGGCTTTGGTGGACTCAATCTTATCAAAGTCAGCGATAATGGTCATGGGATTTACGCCGACGATTTACCTTTGGCCATTGCTGCACACGCCACCAGTAAAATTTCGCAATTAGATGATCTGTATGCGATTACCACGATGGGCTTCCGGGGCGAGGCTTTGGCCAGTATTGCGTCCGTATCCAGAATGAATTTATATTCTAAACCAGCAGATCAAGTGCATGGGATGCGATTACACGTAGATGAGACCGGCGTTCAAATCGAACCCTTTGCCCGAACACAGGGCACAACTGTAGAAATTTGTGATTTATTTTTTAATACCCCCGTGCGCAAAACCTTCTTAAAATCAGAACGTCTTGAATACCAAGCCATTGAATTGGTCGTCAAACAATTTGCCTTATCTGCGCCGGAACTTGCGCTCACGTTCTTCCATAATCAAAAACAAATCCTCAGTTTACCCAGCGCACTCTGCGCACAAAGTCGCTTACTGCGAATTAAAAAACTATTTGGACAAGCGTTTCTCAATGACGCAATAGCAATCCACACAGAGCATAACGATTTTCTGCTGCAAGGTTGGATAAGCCAACATCAATACCAACGCAGTCAACGTGATCGACAATGGGTCTATTTGAATCATCGATTGATCAAAGACAAACTGATCCTCCAGGCCATAGGCCAAGCGTATCAAGACATTTTGCATCCAGGGCGATATGCGTCTTGTATCCTCTACTTAACGGTCCCTCCCGATCAAGTTGATGTCAATGTCCACCCAACCAAACATGAAGTCCGATTTCGCCAACCGCGCTTGATCCATGCCATGATTGTCAGTAGCTTGGCAAACCAAGTTTGTATTCCGGAAACCCCGCGTGAACTTGAACATAAGCCTGATGATCGAATGAACACCCAAGCGCATATAAACGATTTATTTCCGCCGCAGTCTAGCTCAAATCCGACGTGGAAAATCCTTAATCCCCGTTTCGCTATCCTGCAATTACCTCAGGCCACGCCCTATTTGGTTGATATCGTACACGTCTATCAACATTCGGTTGCAAGTCTCGTGGAGACGCTACCGACGCCCTGGCCGCATCGAGCATTACTCGTTCCTGTTCAACTCGACATAGGAACATCCGCAGATACCTGGTTTGAACACCATCGTGAGATCTTACTGGCTTTGGGTATTCAATTTGATCTAATCACCGCCACTCATGTGTGGATTCGGACCATTCCACTCCATTTGCCCCTATTAGACTTAGACACATTTTTTATGTCTATTCAAAAAACAAATTGGAATCAAAATGATTTAATGAAGCATATAATTGCTTGTCAAAAATTCGATGCGTATAATATGAGTCCAATTGAACGCGACACGTTATGTGATTATTGCATGAAAAACATAGATACGATGAACGCCATCCAAGCCTGCTTGCCTTTAGATGTCCACACGTGCACTCAAATTATGCGGCACACGGTTTCGCGATGAGCACGCAATCCGCTCTTCCCTGGTTTTGTTTAATGGGCCCGACCGCAGCAGGAAAAACAGCCTTGGCCTGCGAATTACTCCAGCATTTTCCGTTTGAACTCATCAGTATTGATTCGGCGATGATTTATCGCGATATGAATATTGGTTCCGCCAAACCTGAACCTGAGGTATTAGCGCAAGCCCCTCATCATTTAATTGATATTCTTTCTCCTGAAGACACCTATTCAGTTGCACAATGTTGTGCTGATGTATTGCAATGCGGCCAAGCAATTGAAGCCCGCGGCAATATTCCATTATTGGTGGGTGGCACCATGATGTACTTTCGCGCGTTACAGCAAGGATTATCAGCTTTACCCGCCGCTGATCCTGAGCTACGCAACACACTCACTCAACACGCTCAAGAACAGGGTTGGGTCGCTCTCCACCAACGCTTAGTAGCACTCGATCCCACAAGTGCACAACGCATTCATCCTCATGATACGCAACGCCTACTCCGAGCATTGGAAGTGTGTATGCTCACTCAAAAGCCTTTATCTGCTCATTGGCAATCTACGCAACACACGATCGAACGTTCCTTCATGAATCTGATCTTGATGCCAGCCGATCGCGGCCAATTACATGCACACATTGCTGAGCGCTTTAAGGCTATGATCCAAGCAGGTCTGGTGGATGAGGTGGAAACATTACAACAAAAATATGCATTAACAGCAGCGCACCCTGCGATGCGTTGTGTTGGGTATCGCCAAGTTTGGGAGTATTTGGATGGCCACCATCCGCTAGCGTGGTTAGAAGAAAAAGGTATTGCAGCAACCCGACAATTGGCCAAACGCCAATTAACATGGTTGCGGCATTGGCCAGATGGGCAGATGTTTTCGAGTAATCCCACGACCAACTTAAGAGAAATGATTGCGTTCATTCAGCAAAATACGCATAATTAGCATGATTTGACCAACAGCAGATTGAACGCCATGATGAGTGATAAACCCCAAACGTCTTGTAACCAAAAAGTGATCTATATCCAATCCAAAGATTTGCCTTTATGTTGCCCAACCAACGATATGAGCACTTGGAATGCACACCCCAAGGTCTATCTACCCATCGACAAAACAAAAAAAGAAACTTGTCCTTACTGCGGTACACAATTTGTACTAAAAGAGACGAAACGGTAGTCTTATTACCAAAATCAAAAAAGTCATAACTTGACGTACAGCACTCATCGTGCGTATGATGCTTAGAATATTAACTACTCATTTATAAAAAAATCATCTTGTCGGTTAATATGAACAGGAGGTCTAAATGCTTTATACCTTGACTACTCGTATTACACACTTTTAAAGTATCACTCTACTCAGTTCCAAGCACTTTCGCGCTTAATAATACGATTAATCAATTCATTCCGGTAATTTTATCTACATAGGGAGCCTATACGATGAAAAACTCTAATTTAGTCATTTGTAATGTGACAATTCATCCTGGAGAGACAGCTAATTTAGCCTTGCCGTTGCCAGAATTATATTCTTGTACAGCTTTTTATATGCCCATCAAAGTCGTCCATGGCAAAGAACCCGGTCCTTGTTTACTGGTTTTTTCAGCGGCCAAAGGCGACGAACTGAATGGTATTGAGATCGTAAATCGCTTACTGGATGCGCAATCTCAACGTTTACGCGGTACATTAATCCTGGTGCCAGTATTAAATATTTTTGGGCTCGTAGCACGCTCACCCATATTAACGCAAGAAATGAATTTAGACTCTTGCTTTCCTGGTGTCGCACAAGGTTCTTATGGCGAACGCTTAGCACATGTGTTTACTCAAGAAATTTTATGCAAAACCAATTATTGTATCGAATTGAAAACTGGCTCGATGAATCACGACCTATTACCACAAATTTATTGTAATCAAGATGATACAGAGGCGATACGTCTAGCCCATCATTTTGCAGCACCTGTTGTGACCAACCTTAGTACAGAAAAAAATTCTT
>CAZBSX010000051.1:0-1637 GCA_964494305.1 uncultured Legionella sp.
CTATAGAGGGTTCTAATAGAAGTAATATGGGTTGTTGCGGTCCAATTTTGTTTAAAATCAATTGAGCAAGCGCATCTGATTTTATGTTGAGTTCCTGATATGTACAGGTTCTTGCGCCGTCGTCAATGGCAATTTTGTTATGTTGTTCATGACAACGTGTTAAAAAGTCATTTAAGATGCTCATGCAGTGATTGTAGCCTGGTTATAATCCATCATTTTTAGCATTTCCATTCGGATGTTCGCAGCAAGTTCCTCCATACATTGATTGGATTTGTATTCCATTTCAAATCTTAAATGATTAGTACTTTCATGAACATACAACGTTAAATTAAATTTTGAGGTGCCATTATGAAGGTTTAATCGTTGAACTTCAATATCTGTGTTGCCTTCCAGGATAGTTAGTTCTTTCAAATATACAAAGGCAATCTGACATAAAGGATTGGTATAGGCTTGGACATGTCTGGATTGGGGCAACATGTTTACAATTTTTTCAAAAGAAACGAGTTGATTGTCAAGCATCTCTAATACGTTCTGTTTGACTTTTTTATGCAATGACACAATAGTGTCGTCCGCACTAATTTGAGTGATGATGGGAAGCGTGTTCGCAAAGAATCCTACACAGGTGTCAAACTCTTTTGGTCTGGCTGAAACGGTTGTACCAATAATTGAAATAGGATTGTTTAATAGTCTATATAAGCATAATTTGAATAGAGTCAAAATATACATAAAATTGGAACTCGCATACTCGGAGACGGTTTGTTTCAATCTATGATATGTGGGGATATCAATGGTAAAAAATGTACTGGTTCCATCAAAAACAGGATTTAGATCTTGCTGGTTTTCAGAGAGTGGAGGGAGTTTATCGATGGTAGATTGCCAAAAAGCCAGTTGTTGCGCATAAGCCGTAGTTGTTTCAAACTGGGCCTGCCATTGGATATAGTCAAAATAATCTAATTGTTCTTGTAAATTAGACGCAGGTTGAGGTGCGATGTTGCGGATTAGCTGTTGATACGCTGTGTTGATTTGCGCAAACAAGATTTTTATAGATTCTCCATCAGCAACCATATGATGTAAATTGATGAGTATATACAATTGATGCGCTGTGGTTTTTACCGTAGTGATTTCAAATTTTACGGGTTTTTCTACATCAAACGGTTTTTTACTTGCAGTCAGCAAAATTTGCTGTGCAATGGCAGTTTTTTCAGATAAATCGCTGTTAAGCGTGGTGAAATCGAATAGGGTATGATTGAATTGAAAGTGGGGTTCATATTGCTGTTGAAAGAGGCCATGATTTGCATACAGGACTTTGCTAGATAGTATTTTATGCGCCCTGAATGTTTCTTCGCACGCTTGCAACCAATAATCTAAATTAAGTGGACCTCGGATGTGATAGTATAAAGTCATGTTGTGAATTGGGGTGGGCGTTTCAATTTGGTGTTCCAGAAAAACCAATCTGAGCTGATTCTTTGACAAAGAGCTTTTTTGCAGATTATGTTTGATGGGTCTGATCATCGCTACGCTTTCGTGAAAAGTTAATACTAGCGTCTGACGCAATTGAATAGGACTTGGTGCATAAAATAAATCAGCTACTCCCACGTTACACTTTAATGCGATATTGATTTCGGAGACTAAATAAC
>CAZBSX010000051.1:1651-8630 GCA_964494305.1 uncultured Legionella sp.
ATAGAATCGCCTCCTAAGTCGAAAAAATTCTCATCATCTCCAATGTCACGTTTTAACTCCAAAACACGTTGAAATACATGTTTGATTAAAATTAATTTCTCATCTCCTGGCGTATTAATGCGTGTGGCTTGTTGAGATTGGCGATGGGTATCAAATTGTGCAATCAGGTGCTGGTTATCAACTTTTCCATTGGCAGTTAACGGAAATTTATCCAAAGCAATAAAGAAATGAGGAATCATATGCGTGGAGATGAGTGTTTTGAGGGAATGGGCCATACTATGATGAGTCGTATTTGCATTGGTGGGGATGAAGAATGCGACCAAATATTGCTTATCGCGGTTGCCGATGGCTAACACTTTGACTTGAGCGACCTCATTCAGCGATTTAAGCGCCAATTCTATTTCTTTTAATTCGATTCTATACCCACGAATTTTGATCTGTTCGTCACTTCTTCCTAATAATTCTACGAGGCCTGCTTCAGTAATTTTAGCCAGATCGCCAGTATCATAAATGCGGCCTAGTTTTGGGTGTGTAATAAATTTGGCCTTCGTCAATGCTGAATTTTTATAATATCCATCCGCAACACCCAGTCCGCCAATAAATAATTTTCCAGTGACCAGCACGGGGCATAAATCGTGTAACTGATTTAGTACATAGAGTTTTTGATTGGCTAATGCGCGACCATAGGGGATGGATAACCAGCCTGGTTGAATATGATCTACAATATAATAATTTGACCAGATAGACGCTTCTGTTGCACCTCCAAGACAAATAATTTGTGCAGAGGGTAAAAACTGCTTGATATCATTGGCTAAGTCAGTAGATATCCAATCACCACTGAGCAACACTTTCCTAATATGCTTAATTTTGGGTTTAGGATCGGGTTGGGATTTAAGATGGTTGATCAATAATCGCATAAATCCAGGCGTTGAGTTCCAAATAGTCACTTTGTGTTCCGTAACCAAGTCAAATAAATAATCTTGTGAAAAAATCTTGGTTTCGTCGGGTAATACTAATTTGGCTTGTAGATACAAGCTTGCAAATAAATCAAACACTGATAAATCAAAACTCAGGGATGACAGCATTAAGAACGTATCATGTTTATGAATTTTAAATCGATTCACCATTTCGATTAAGGTGTTAAAAACGGCTTTGTGTGAGATAACCACCCCTTTGGGCTGGCCTGTTGTACCCGACGTAAAAATAATATAAGCCCTGGCATTCAAAGCTGTGTTCGGGAGTGAGGTAAGCGAGGGAACGGTTGTTGTACTCTGATCCACGATTATAGGTGGGTGTGATATAACGTGGGCTAATTCTGCGCTTTTAGATTCATCCGAGAGTAAATGGATTTCTGAAGATTGAGTGACGATTTTTTTGACGCGTTCAATCGGTTCGGCATAAGTAATCGGTAGATACGTATGGCCAAGCAGCGTTGTAGCTAAAATAGCTTTAATTTGTTGATATTTAGTGGGCAAATAGATAGCAATGATGGCGTTGTTCTTGAGGTTTTTTTGGCTAATTAAATGAGTGTAGTGTGTGATTTCTTGTTGCAATTGTGCTGTATCCAAGGCTTGATGGTCGTGTTGCAATATAAAATTACTATTTTTTTTCAGAGCTTGTTGAGTAATTTGAGTTAAGGTTTGCCACTGAGGGATGGTTTTGGTATGCCGATTAATAGATTGAATTTTGCGAATATCGTAGGTATCTAATTGAAAGAAATCAGCAATCTCAGCTGTAGGATTATTCACATAAAAGACAATGATTTGCTTCATTTTATGGAGCATACGTTGGGCGAATTGTGATGATAAATACTTAGAGTAGAATTCTAATGCTAATATGGGCTGATTCTTTTTCGGAAATTTAATCAGTAGATTAATATGGAATTTCGCTGTCGAGTTAGACAATATACGTTCTTTAAAACAGAGGCCTGGAATAGAAAATGTATTTAGAAAATCCTCATAAACAAACATCGCTTGAAAAAGGGGAGGGGTTGTGACGGAGCGATTTAAGTCCTTAAAATACGATAATATCTCTATGAATGGGACTTGCTTGTTTAATTGTGCGGTAAAATAATTATTTCTGATCTGTTGGATGTGGTCATTGATGGTGCCTTTGGACAGTTGACTGCCTATCACTGCAATATTAAGTAAAAACCCAAAGGTGTTTTTTAAAGCAACATCTTCTCGATATGTGATGGGGGTGCCAATATTAAGCTCAGCTTGATTGGCATAAAAATGTAATAAAATACTGTATAAGCTATGCAGCAATATGGCAGGAGTGACCCGATTTTCTTTTGCCAATTGCTGTAATCGTAAAAATGTATGCTTGCCTAAAGGTAAGAGCAGTAATTCTCCTTTAAGCGAGTGGTCGGGTGTTGGGAGATAAGGCAATGCTAACTCATAGGAAGGGGTGATTTGTTTGAGATACGCTTTAGATGGTTTAAATTGCGTGCATTGTTGTTGGGAGGAAAACTCAAAAAAATGGACGGCTTCTTTCTCTAATGCACTAGGAGCACATCGGACCTCTGTATTATATAAAGTGGAGAAAGTGGAGACGATGAGTTTGATTGACCATTCATCACAGATTAAATGATGTAAATTAAATCCTAAAAAATGAGTATCAGTTCCGATCGAATGCAGCACAATCTTGACCAATGGTTGGTTGGAAGAGATCATGTATTTTTGTTCAATAAGGTTTTGAATGTGTTCAAGTGCCTTATGTTCCGAAGAAGATTGTATCCAAGAGAAAACATCCTGAGCGGTAAAGGGATGGATTTTTTGGTAAATCTGTTGGTTATCCTCAAAAAACTTGGTTTTTAATATGGGGAATTGCTGCAACAATTTATCGATGACAGTGTACAAAACACGCTTATTCATTACTCCCGAAATTTGATAGATTTTAAAAACATTGTAGGTTTCAGCTGGAGCATGATTGATTTGGAACCAAATGCGCTCTTGATCATAGGACAGTGGATAAGAGGCTAATATATCTTTTTTCTTATATCTCGTTTTTCGACCTCGCTTTTTGTGGAGTTGCGCTAATAAGTCAGTAAAACTGTTGCAGATGAGAAAATCATGCACAGTCATGGCTACGCCAAAAGTCAAACGAATGTCCATGACAATCTGAATTGCAGCAAGAGAATCTCCACCCAATTCAAAAAAATGTAATTTAGAATCAAAACTTTTAATCTTTAAATGCTTAGACCAAATCTCATATAAATAACTGCGACTTAAATCACTATAATCCTGTTCTTGATACGATATGGGACGAGATTCATTGAAAAGAATTTTGATGGGTTTGTTGTGTTTATCATACAAATTCAGGTTGTTTATTTGAGCTAAGGTCCTGATAGAATAGCGTTTATTTTTTGTGAGGGGTTGGATTTCAAAATAGTCATACACAGTGTGCTGTTCTGAGCACTGGTTGACGGCATGATTGAGACCAATATAGACATGGGTGACGTCACGAGACAAGAGTTCGTCAAAAATATGGAGACAAGCATCCGTTTCTAAGGCTTGAAAACCCATGTGTTGAGATAACTGAGCATAATTCAAGCCTTTCGACATTCCTGTGTTATTCCACGGGCACCACAGGATGTTTTGAATGAATAGGTTATATTGAGAAGAGAAGTACGTGCATGCCGCATCGGATAGAGAATTAGCAGCAGCGTACAATGAATACTGTGCTGGCCCCAATAAAGAGAAAATCGATGAAAACACCATCAGCCTCGGTGGAGTAGGAAACTGGCGTGCATAATCAATGATTTTTTCTAAACCCAAAGGCTTAGCAAATACATTATTTGTAATTTTCTCCGCTGTAAACTGAGACAGCGTGATTGGGTGGATAGTGCCTACTAAATAAAATATCCCTTTTATTTTAGATCCATACGGTGCAAGAATAGCAGGCAAATGATCTGCTGTAACATCGAATTTACAATAATGAATACGTGAGAGAATGTGAGGATTATCTCCAAATAGTCTGGTAAGTTCTTGTTTATTTCTTGGCTGAGATCCTGTGATGATCACGTCAACAGCATATTGATTGAGTAAATGTCGAGTGAGTGCGACACCAATGCCACCAGTTCCACCCACAACTAAGTAGTACTCATCTGGTAATAGCCTAGGCGCTGAATTTGCACTAAAACCATGCTTGATTTGAGCATGGGATAGGGTCATGATATATCGATCTTTTTGTCGCAAAGCAACCATATTGTCCTTGCAACCTGATTGCAATTCTAATTGGATAAAAGCGCTGTCATATTCACGATCTTGTCCTTCTAAATCAAGCAAAACAATCGTTGGTAATACCAGCTCTTTTTGGATGCTATGAATAAAACCTGGTAGCCACCCCTGTTGATAGCCGATATTGCACTCGCTCTGAGTGACTTGAAACAAGCGCTTAGTCACAATGATAATATGCGTCAAATGACTAGCGCGCTGAGCGATATTTTCCAAAAAATGCGCTAGATTAAGGAGGTGGCGTGCATGTTGTTGCTCCTCTGTCAGGGAGAGCCAATAAAGATCGGGAATAATGCAAACAGAGTAATCATCGAGATGCTGCAAAGGGGTATTGGCAAAATGGGGGAGCGTTTGCAAAAGAGGGCACGTTTGGTCAACGGATATGGATGTGGTGATAATATGAGATAGGAGCACCGTCTTGGGTGAGAATGAGTGATGCTGCTGTCTTGGTTTGAGCAGCCAAGACGCGACGCCATAACTAGGCGGATGCTTACCAAATGGTTTAGGCAGTTTCCATGCATAGTCACCCGCCAGAAATCCTTGTTTTAATAAAGATCGCTGAATTTTTCCGCTACTGGTTTTGGGGAAATGATGCTGAGGAATATCAATAATATGACTAGCATGCAAGGTAAAATTGTCAAAAATAGTGCGACGAATCTGTTTGAGCAGATGAGTGCTACTCATGTCGTCTATCGTTTCGTCATACACCAAAAATATCAGTAATTCTTCGGTTGCGTTAGACGCGTCAAAAAACGATGTAACTGCAGAGTAGGTGCTTTTTATCCCGTGTACAGTATTGAGTACGGCTTCTATTTCATGACAGAAAAAGTTTTGACCCCGAATAATAATGGTTTCTTTTTCTCTACCGGTGATATATAAGCGTGAATGTCGAATGAAACCTAAATCTCCAGTGCTAAACCATCCGTCTGCATGAAAAGCGCTGTTAGCAGAAGTATTTCTATAATACCCTGCTGACAAGATCTCTCCGGTAATTTGCAACTCCCCTATGGTGCATTCTGGCAAAACATGATGCTTCTTATCGACAATTCGAAGACTACAACCTGGAATCGGAGAACCTAAATCAACAAACTCAACCTCTATTTTGTGCTTGGGGTTGAGATCTTTGAACTTTACAATCGAGTCACTGGGATGGAATTGATTATTGTATGTCATACACGTTGCGACTTCAGCCATGCCGAAAGCGGGTTGAATCGTACAGGTAGGAATAGCTTGTTCCTGAAGAAATGCAGCAAATTCTCTCATGACTCTTGGTGTGACCTGTTCCCCTGCATTCATGAAATAGCGAATACAATTGAAACTTGGCAACTGGCCACTCGTTCCTTTTACAGCATCTAACAGAAGTTGATAACCAAAATTAGGTGACCAAGTGAGCGTAACCTGATATTTTTGAATATAATGTAGCCAAATGAGTGGCTGGCTTATTATGAGGGGCGTTGCCACATGTATTTGAGTGCATCCCAATAATATGTCTCTAAAATGATACGTGATAATCGGTACTACATGGTCAAACATGACCCAATTTAAAGAGACGTCTTGTTCGGAATAGACATTGTATTGCGCCGAGCGAGTAATATGTTGAATGACATTAGTATGGGTTTCAATAATACATTTTGGGGTGCCAGTGCTGCCTGAAGTGAGCTGATAAAAAAGAGTCTCAGACATGTGCTCTGAAACTGAGATAGCGTCTGTATGAGTACTGTTCTGAGATAAAGCATCTTCATAGAACAGTAATTGAAAATGGCTATCAGGATATAGCTGACTGAGTTGTTGAAAATACAGTTGGTTGTGTTTGCTGGTTAGAATAAATGGTTGGTCTAATAATAGCCAAGAATTGTGAAATTTTTCCGAGGCAGCATTGACTGATAGATATGCGTAATTTAAAAAAATGGATAAAAACGGATTACCATGAAGGATGCTTCCCCATACACATTGAAAAAATGGGAAATAATCATCAAACGCCAAGAGGATATTGTTATGCGGTTTTACATCATTGAGATGCAGATAATGGGAAATTTTTTGAGCATTGCGCCATAATTGTTGGTACGTCAACGTGGTTTCTTGCGCATCTGAATTGATGCAAATGAGTTGTTTATCTGGAAATTTTTGTACTGTTCGATGCAATGCCGCTAATAAGTTTGTAGGCGAAGAAAGGTTGGTTTCAATAACCGCACCATGAGTGAGCGAGGAAACAGTGTTTGCTGATTGCTCCGGATCTATGCTTAAAACTGTGTTTGCAGTTTGCATAGGGGAGACATAGATGAGTTTTCGCGTTAACGAAAATTCATCTATGGAGAGCCCATTTGTCTGAATGTTCTGCTTAAGTGTTTTAGTGCTATCGATGTAAAAATGGCTGATGAGTTGAGCAATATCGATCTGGCCTTGTGAGTCTAATGGAAAAGCATCTAAACAAATGATTTCCGCTTCAATCTGTTGTTCAAGTTTTTTTAAGCAATATTTTTGATTGGGGGTGGTTAATACCACGAAAGCGCATGAAAAATCATCATATTCCAAAACGAGGGCTTGTTTGATGTGACGCTCACTGAGTAGCTCTTTGGTTTTATGTTGATCTATGATTGGCAACATAATAAATTTCTTATTATTCAGTAGGGCCCAACACGATAATAAAAGAATATTTCACAGAGCAGTGTTGTTCCCATGATCAAATTAAGGGCGGTTCACCTACGTTGAGATGACAGTGTTGTTGAATATGCCCGCAAATA
>CAZBSX010000052.1:0-8609 GCA_964494305.1 uncultured Legionella sp.
GAGGTTTGTAAACGATCTAGCATTTGATTCGAGGTGACACCCAAATACTTTAATTCATTGGGCCATTCGGTTGCATCAATACGTTGATGAAGTGATTGAGCCGTAATCTGATTCACCGTGTCCGCAAACTCCCCAATTCGTGCTAACCCTCTACGTGTGACAATATATCCGAGAAGCATTGCAGCAATAGCACCTACCAAAAACGTAATCATCATCATATCGTAACATTCACTGCGCAAATACGTCATTTGTGCAGGACTAAAATGAGCCCCAAACCCTATTGCTTTAGAGTAAACCAATAAACCCAATGCAATTAAAATGCCAAGCGTTGACAATGTGTATAAGATCACAAGTTTCAAAGTTAATGAGTGAAATCGCGCTTTATTGGCGAACGTCAAGAACATACCCGACTCCTCGTACTGCATGAATTAATTTGGGAGAAAAATTTTTATCCAATTTATCGCGCAAGCGTTTAATCGCCACATCAATAATGTTCGTATCTGAGTTAAAATGCATATCCCACACTTTTTCTGCAATCACGGTTCGTGAGAGCACATCACCCTGATGTTGTGCCAATAAGAGCAAAATTTGAAACTCCTTCGCAGTCAACGCAATGGCTTGGATGCCACGCCATACTTTGTATTGATGGACATCGATCTTCAAATCCGCAATATGTAACACCGTCGACTGTGTGGTCAAAGCAGTGCGTCGCAGCAGTGCTTTGATCCGAGCGACAAGCTCAGAAAATGCGAAGGGTTTCACTAAATAATCATCTGCCTGCAAATTCAGTCCTTTGACGCGATCGTCAACGTTATCCTTTGCGGTTAACAACAGTACCGGCGTATGTGGCACAGTCTGTCGAAGCTTTTGCAACACCATCCACCCATCCATCCCTGGCAACATGACATCTAACGTGATCACATCATAGACCAAGCTTTCCGCCATATGTAATCCATCTAGACCGTTGTATGCCACATCTGTTAAAAAATGCTGTTCTTTTAAGCCTTGTGATATATGGGCTGCCGTGGTTTTATTGTCTTCGATAATGAGAATTTTCGACATAAAATATGCAAATTAATCACAAAAGGAACAAATTATGTCATGATTTGACCTTAAAATCAAATAGTCCACTATCCAGGTAGGCAAGACCAAAGCCCAACCATTTAAAAACATAACGAAGAGATCGAGGTTTTACATAAGTCCTGTTAGAATGATTGCAAATTCTTAATGATGCAATGCTCATGACAGTCACTCAGCACACACCAATGATGCAACAATATTTACAAATCAAGACCGAGTATCCTGATATGCTCCTTTTGTATCGAATGGGTGATTTTTATGAGCTTTTTTTTGAAGATGCAAAACGTGGTGCGCAATTATTAGATCTCACGCTAACGCATCGTGGCCAATCAGCGGGACAACCCATTCCTATGGCGGGCGTCCCTTATCATGCCGTAGATAATTATTTGGCTCGCTTACTCAAAAAGGGGGAATCCATTGCCATTTGTGAACAAATAGGCGAAAGCGGAAAAGGCCCTATGGAACGCAAAGTCGTGCGTGTGCTCACACCTGGCACTATTACAGACGATGCCTTACTGGATGATCGATGCGCTGTTATCTTATTAGCCATCTACCCTCATCGTCAACGTTTCGGCTTAGCCTGGGTTGATTTGGCGGGCGGGCGGTTTCATGTATCGCAGGTCAATGATGAGGCTCAAGTCTATGCAGAAATTGCACGACTCAGACCCACTGAATTTCTAATGCCTGCCAGTAAAGATCCCGCGCTTCATTTGGAGTCTGGGGTGCTCACTCACCGCCCTATTTGGGAGTTTGATGCGGAACGAGCACGTGGCATGCTTCAGGAGCAATTTAAACAATCTGCCCTCTTATCCGAACCGACGTGTGCACTCGCCATTTCTGCTGCAGGCGCGCTCTTATCCTATCTTAAATTAACGCAATGCCAAGCTTTACCTCATTTAAGCGCCATGACCTTAGAACAATCTAGTGAATTTTTGCTCTTAGACGCTGCGACTCAACGGCATTTAGAAATCTTTACGCCTAACCTAGGCCAACATCGCCATTGTTTATTACATACGTTAGATCACACCGCATCCGCGATGGGTAGCCGCTTACTTCAACGCTGGTTAGCCAAACCACTGCGCAATTATGATCTTCTGACGCAACGTCAGCAAGCCATCCAAGCCTTGTTAAGTACACAACGTGATCTGGCAATTCATGACGTCACCCGTGGCATCTGTGATTTGGAACGAATCACCGCCAGAATCGCGTTACGCACAGCGCGCCCACGCGATTTACTTGCATTACGTCATACCCTAGGATTAATGCCACAATATCACGATCTCTTGCAAAACAACGAACCATCTCTACTCCAAGATCTATTGCGCGATCTCACCCCCCTACCCCATGTCCATCAATTATTGGTCGATGCAATACTGACTGAACCAGCTACCCTCATTCGTGATGGTGGGGTGATTGCAGACCGTTTTGATCCAGAGCTCGATGAATTACGCCACTTAAGTACCGATGCAACTGATATCTTGGCTCAGCTCGAGCAAAAAGAAAAAAACAATTCAGGCTTATCCACTTTAAAATTTGGCTTCAATCGCGTGCAAGGGTACTACATCGAATTATCAAAAGCGCAGGCGAATCAAGCGCCTGCGCATTTTCAGCGCAAGCAAACCTTAAAAAACGTCGAGCGCTACATCACACCTGAACTGAAAGCTTTCGAAGAGCGCGTACTCTCTGCGCAAGCCAAAGCTTTGGCGCGAGAAAAATGGCTCTACGACGGATTGTTGGAAGCCCTTAATGATGAATTGCGTCCGCTGCACGCCATGGCGGCAGCCTTGGCGCAACTCGATGTCTTGGCCAATTTGGCCATACAAGCGCGAGCGCAAAATTGGACCTGCCCAACCTGGTCATCGCAACCTGGTATCCAAATTATGGCAGGACGACACCCGGTTGTAGAACAAATTGTGCAAGAACGTTTCATTCCCAATGATGTAGATTTGCAGCCGCAGCATAATATGCTGCTCATCACCGGGCCGAATATGGGCGGGAAATCGACATATATGCGCCAAACTGCTTTAATTGTATTGCTAGCTCATATTGGAAGTTTCGTACCCGCAACACATGCGTGTTTGGGACCTATCGATAAAATTTTTACTCGCATTGGTGCCGGTGATGATCTCGCCGCCGGCCAATCTACCTTCATGGTGGAAATGGCAGAAACCGCGTATATCTTACAGGAAGCAACGCCACTCAGTTTGGTGTTGATTGACGAAATTGGCCGCGGCACAAGTACCTACGATGGTATGGCCTTAGCCCATGCTTGCTGTGTATATCTAGCGAATACGATTCGCGCGTTGACTCTGTTTTCTACGCATTATTTTGAATTGACGCATTTACCGACCCATTATCCGCAAATTCGTAATATTCACTTGGCAGCTACGCTGACAGCAGGTAAAATTATATTTTTATATCATGTTGAACCCGGGGCAACCAATCGAAGTTATGGCCTAGAAGTTGCCGCTCTCGCTGGCATCCCAGACGCGGTTTTAAGTCTGGCGAAAGCCCATTTAACGCATCATCATAGTGATTCAAATTATGTACACACCCACGCTCCGCTTGAAACGTCTTCGTAATACCCCAGCCATTCGAGATATGGTCCGAGAAACGCGACTACACCTGGCTAAAATTATTGCACCTCTGTTCATTCATGCAAATGTACCGAGCAAACAAGCAATTCAGACAATGCCTGGCCATTACCAGCTTCGCCTCGATGATTTAGAAGAAGAAATTACCACCTTAACCCAATTAGGCATCCGCTCAGTCCTATTATTCGGCATTCCAGCCTTTAAAGACGGGCGTGGCAGTGCTTGCCTGGCTGAAGATGGGATTATTCAACAAGCGATTCGACGCATCAAACACATCAACCCTGAACTCACAGTCATTGCCGATCTATGCTTATGCGAGTATACCGATCATGGTCATTGTGGCATTTTAAAGGATCAGCAGATCGACAATGACGCCACATTGGTGCAATTAGCACATCAAGCCGTCAGTTTGGCGCAAGCTGGCGCAGATTGGATTGCACCGAGTTCCAATACCGATGGCATGGTCGGTGCGGTGCGGCATGCCTTAGATGCAGCGGGGTTTTATCACGTCGCAATTTTAAGTTATGCAGTCAAATACAGTTCTTGTTTATACGGACCGTTTCGGGAAGCAGCGTTGGGCGCCCCGCAATTTGGCGATCGCAAAGCGTATCAAATGGATCCCGCCAATGGCCAAGAAGCCATTCGAGAAGCCACACTAGATGTGCAAGAAGGCGCAGATTTGCTGATGGTCAAACCAGGTATGCTCTATTTGGATATCATCTATCGTATCAAACAGCACTTCCCCGAAGTACCCCTTGCGGCTTATCAAGTCAGCGGTGAATTTGCCATGATCAAAGCCGCAGCGGCACAAGGATTAGTGAACGAACAAGAAGCCATGCTAGAAAGCATCACTGCCCTACATCGCGCTGGCGCTGATTTGATTATTACTTATTTTGCAAAAGAATTAGCACGCGTATTGAACCAATCATTCAATCTTTTCAAGGCATAGACAGGATTACGCGAGGCAGTATATTAGGACGTGTTACCTCACTGCGCCGCTTCCTGACGGTCGCCGCTCGGATGGAAAGGTGGCGGGAAACACACCGTCCCAACAGCTATGTTTCTCAAGGCGTTATAAAGTCACATCAATTTGATTAGGAATGATGCCTACAATTTTATTATCGGCAATGTCCAAATTCAAATACTCCTGTTTCACCACAGAACAAGATTGAAACTCTTTCGTAAGACAAGATTGAATAATCAATTGCGCTTCAGCCTTCACAATAGCACCCATTGGCGCTGGATTCAGCCGACTGACGATATAAGTTTTATCAAGAAATGGATGATATGCACTTTTTGAATCGATATGCGATTTATATTCAAGTGAACCGTCCGTAATCGTAAGATATAAATCCATCTTATAATATGCATTGGTGCCCTTAACGACTTTAATCGTACCTAAGACAGGTTCTGCCCCTTTAAAAGCACGAAATTCTAACGTAGGTATTGCCCATACCATGCCTACGTGAAACATCCCTAAAAACATTATGATTAGCTTTTTCATTGGTGCTCTCAAAATAAAATTATGTGCAAGATTGTACCTCAGAATTATGACTAGATAAAGCAATTCAGACAATCGTAGATGTACGTGCACATGATGTAACCAGTGGAGCATTGAATGGTCAGCACGCCTAAAGTACTGCTCTCCGATAGAGATCCTCATACGCCGCAATCATATGTTGACCCGTAAATAAGGCTTGATGACGTAATGCAGCAGCTTGGCCCATTTGAGTCACCAAATCAGGATGAGACCAGAGATGAGTCAGTGCAGCGCGTAAAGCCAACACATCACCAGGAGGCACCACTATTCCAGTCGTATCATGGATATTCACATACGACGTGCCTGTACCCAATTCGGTTGAAATCATGGGTTTACCTAGCATGGCAGCCTCTAATAACGATACACCAAACGCTTCAGAACGTAAGATAGAAGGAAACACAAAGGCCAGAGACAAATGCAATAAAGCGATTTTATCTTCCTCAGGAAGCATACCTAAAAAATGCACCTGCGGTAAATTTAAGTCAAGAACTTGGCGTTTTAGCTCGTTTTCACAGGGGCCACGACCGACTAATAGTAACGGGTACCCAGTCCCTTTGAGCGCTTCTAATAAAACCGGCAAGCCTTTGTAATAACGCATCATACCGACAAACAAAAAAAAGCCTTCGCCAAATCGACCTCGCCAGTACGCTAAGCGTTCGGCAGAAGGCTGCGGATAGGTATGGCGATCTACACCCAACGGAATCACTGTTGTTTTCTGACGATACGTTTGTAAGACAGCGCTACTGGCTAAATATTGCGGAGAAGTCGCGACAATAGTTTTTACCGATTTTAAAAATTTATGCATCAATGGGTGATACAGTCGTAACAATAGTTTTTGACGAATTACATCTGAATGATAAGTCACGATACTAGGCTTACGAATTTGCCACATCAAATGCAATAGATCTGCAAAAGGCCAGGGAAAATGATAATGAATCAGGTCGAAATCTTTCACAATTTTTGGAAAGTCTCGGAACATTTGCCAAGACATGCTGTTAGACGCAATCGATAATTGCTCTGGATAGCGCAAATTTTTAATTCCGCGAAACCCTTCAATTAATCCAGCTGATTCCTGTGTCAGCGACAAAACAGTATGCTCAAATTCGGCCTGATTCAGCGTAGCACCTAATTGTGCAATCACTTGTTCCGTGCCACCCATCGTATCATTGATGAATGTTTTGTAGACGTGCAAAATTTTCATAAGAGAGTAAAACGCGAACGGTAGGCAATCATAATCCTCTTAGCAAATTTTTTCCAGCACCTCTTGCACATGACGCACAGGAAATACCTCCATATCCTTAAATTGCTTGGGCGCATTACCTAACGGAACAATCGCAGACTTGAATCCATGTTTGCTCGCTTCGCGTAAACGTTCCTGGCCACACGGCACGGGGCGAATTTCCCCCGCCAAACCTATTTCACCGAAAATCACCGTCTGTGGATTAAAAATACGATTTCGAAAACTGGACACCATCGCAGCCATTACGGCCAAATCACAAGCCGTTTCCATCACTTTAACTCCGCCAACTACGGATAAAAACACATCTTGATCATACGTTGCAATGCCACCATGTCGGTGTAACACCGCTAACAAAATAGCTAAGCGATTATGCTCTAAACCTGCGGTAACACGGCGTGGCTGTTGACCATGTGCTTCGTCTACTAAGGCCTGTACTTCGACGAGTAACGGACGTGATCCTTCCCAAGTTACCATAACCGCAGAACCAGGCGTCGGTTCAGGTTGCTTCGATAAAAAAATGGCGGAAGGATTCGCAACTTCTTTCAACCCTCGATCAGTCATAGCGAAGACACCTAATTCATTCACAGCACCAAAGCGATTTTTTACAGCACGGATCACGCGATACCGACTGTCGGATTGTCCTTCAAAATACAAAACGCAATCCACCATATGCTCTAACACGCGCGGCCCCGCTAAAGCACCTTCTTTGGTCACATGCCCCACTAAAAACACTGCAGTTCCAGTCATTTTGGCATAGCGCACTAATACAGCTGCAGCCTCTCGAACTTGACTCACCCCACCTGGCGCAGAACTGATGGTTTCCGTAAATAACGTTTGGATCGAATCAATCACCATCACGCGAGGTTGTTCTTGTTTCGCATGTTGCAATATCGTTTCTACTTGTGTTTCCGCTAGGAGACGCAAGCCGGTTAACGGCAACTGCAAACGCTGCGCGCGCATGGCAATTTGTTGTAATGATTCCTCGCCCGTTACATATAATACATTATGATGAGTTGATAAATTAGCCAAAGTTTGTAGCAACACGGTAGATTTACCAATGCCAGGATCACCCCCAATCAACACGACGGAACCATCGACCAAACCACCACCGAGCACACGATTCAATTCCGACAACCCACAATCCATACGCGTTTGGTGATCAATAACCACTTCGGTCAATGACGTTACCACTGAGCGTTGATTCGCATAATGTGCCATTCGTGGTGAAGATTGCGTTTTTTGTTCTTCAGTGATCGTATTCCAAGCACCACACTGTGTACACAAACCAGACCATTGAGAAAAAGATGAAGCGCATTGACTACAAACAAAACATGTTTTGACTTTCATGCGTATACTCCGCGAGCAAATAAATCTTTGGGCAAAATACTCGGTTAAGGGTATAATCCGCCAAACAGATCTAACCCCCCCATTTCTTATGACCAAGCCCGGACATTTTGAACAATCGATTACAGACCTAGAAGCTATTGTAGCACGTTTAGAAAAAGGAGAACTCAATCTCGATGACGCGTTACAACAATTTGAGCAAGGCATTCAATTAGCCCGGAGCTGCCAAATCACTTTGCGCCAAGCGGAACAAAAAATTGAACACTTATCCGCCGCGCTCAATAAATCTGATGAGGCATTGGATGACTAACGCAGCATTAATGGCTTACAAAGAACGCCACGATCGTGTGTTGCAGGATTTACTCGATCAGCTCATCGTTCCAGCGCCACGGCTGAAAGAAGCAATGTATTATGCGCTCTTTCCAAGCGGAAAACGCATTCGCCCATTGTTGGTCTATGCCTGCGGAGAATTGTTCGCTATCCCGCTCCCCAGTTTAGATATTATGGCAGCTGCGATTGAAATGATTCATGCGTATTCTTTAGTCCATGATGATTTACCCGCCATGGATAATGATGATCTCCGCCGTGGGCGCCCAACCTGTCACCGTGCGTTTGATGAGGCCACAGCCATTTTGGTCGGCGATGGATTTCAAGCGTTCGCAATCGAAATTTTAGCGCAACATCTACCGACAGCGCTTAGCATGCAACAAACCGTCACCATCATTCAAGAGATCGTCCAGGCATGCGGTCCTTCCGGAATGGTCAGTGGTCAAAGTTTAGATTTAACCGCACTCGCTCATCATGACATGTC
>CAZBSX010000053.1:0-8456 GCA_964494305.1 uncultured Legionella sp.
ATCTTGGTATTTCCCGACTGGGAAACTTTACCGTATGATCAGTTTTCACCTCATCAAGACATTATATCAGACCGTCTTGCAACCCTGAGTCGACTGCAACATCTTAAGACTGCCATCATCATCACATCAGTCAGTACGATCATGCATCGGCTTTGCCCGCCAGAGTTTGTGCAACATCACAGCCTGATGATGCGATGTGGGCAAGCCATCAACCTTGACATGTTTCGCCAACAATTAGTCCAAGCGGGTTATCATTCGGTCAATACTGTCTTGGAACATGGAGAATTTGCACTCCGCGGGGCAATCTTAGATCTGTATCCGATGGGCAGCCCTTTACCGTATAGAATTGAATTATTTGATGATGAGATTGAAAGCTTACGCTCCTTCAATCCCGAAACCCAACGTACGCTTGACAAGATTGATCATATTCATATTTTACCCGCACGGGAAATGTTATTCAATGAGGAGGGTATTTCGGTATTTCGACAAGCATTTCGCAACGAGTTTTCCGGTAATCCCAGCCAAATTCCGTTGTATGACTCCGTGAGTTCAGGGCAAATTCCTGCCGGCATAGAGTATTATTTACCCTTGTTTTTTACGCAAACTGCAAATTTTTTTGATTATTTACCGGCGACAACAACCGTGAGCCTGATTGGAGATGTGCCCATTCAAGCCGAAAAATTTTGGGATGACGTCATCCAACGTTTTGAACAACGAAGCCATGATCGAACTCGGCCAATTTTACAGCCTGAACGTTGTTTTTTATCTCCCATCGAACTCATGACTACAACCAAACGGTATGCACGTCTCAAATTGTCACATGACCCTGTTGCGCAAAAGAAATTTTATAATTTTGACCTGACACCGCCGCCTGATTTGACGATTGATCACCATAGTGCGGAACCACTCCACCGTTTGAAGACTTGGTTGAATCGAAGCAACCGACGCTCTTTGATTGTCCTTGAGTCGATTGGTCGACGTGAAATTGTCTTGGATTTGCTCAAAAAATCTGATATTCACCCTAAGTATCAACCCTCCTGGCATGCATTCACAGCAGATACACATCCGATTACGATTACAATTGGCACCCTCAATGGTGGTGCTGAATTAGCGACAGTCTCTATTATTGTTGAATCACAATTATTCGGCCAACAAGCTACGCCACAGCAACGTAAGTCCAGCAAAGCAGTTGACCCGAATCTTATTATTCGCGATCTCGCTGAATTGAGTATTGGCGCCCCAGTGGTTCATCTTGAGTTCGGAGTGGGTCGCTATCAAGGCTTACAAACATTTGAACACGATGGATTGTCCAATGAGTTTTTATGTCTTTCCTATGCTGGCGAAGACAAGATTTATGTCCCCGTAACATCATTGCATCTGATTAGTCGCTACACTGGCGCCGATGCCGACCATGCCCCGCTCCACCGTTTGGGCTCTGACGTTTGGCAACGTGAAAAGAAAAAAGCCGCGGAAAAAGTACATGATGTGGCCATTGAATTGCTGGAAATTTATGCCAAACGTGAGCAAGCACCGGGGCATCCTTATCAGTTCCACTCTGCAGATTATCAACGGTTTGCTTCTGGTTTCCCATTTACATTAACGGGTGATCAAAACGCTGCAATTGAACAAATTATTCAAGATATGCAATCCACTCGCCCCATGGATAGGTTAATCTGTGGTGATGTGGGATTCGGTAAAACTGAAGTTGCGATGCGCGCCGCGTTTATTGCAGCCAGAGATGGCAAACAGGTTTGTGTTTTAACGCCAACCACGTTGTTGGCTGATCAACATTTTCTAACGTTTCGCGATCGATTTGCTGATTTTCCAATTACGATTGAATTATTGTCACGTTTTCGTAGTGACAAACAAGCTGAAAAAGTCATTCAAGGTTTGGCCTCTGGTCAAATTGATATGGTGATAGGTACGCATAAATTACTCCAAAAATCGATTCAATTTCAAAATTTAGGCTTATTGATTATTGATGAAGAACATCGCTTTGGCGTTAAGCAGAAAGAATATATCAAATCTTTGCGTACGCATGTCGATTTATTGTGTATGACCGCTACGCCGATTCCGCGCACCTTAAATATGGCCATGGCGGGGATTCGTGATATTTCTTTAATTGCCACACCACCAGCAAAACGATTAGCCATTAAAACTTTTTGGCAAGAACGTGCGTCCCCAATTATCAGCGAAGCGATTTTGCGTGAAATTTTACGCGGCGGTCAGGTATTTTTTCTGCATAACAACGTCCAAACTATTGAGCGCATTACGCAAGAATTACAAAATCTCGTGCCTCAGGCCAAAATCCGCAGTGCACACGGCCAAATGCGTGAACGCGAATTAGAACGTATCATGTCGGATTTTTATCATCATCAATTTAATGTGCTGGTGTGTACGACTATTATTGAAACAGGTATCGATATTCCTACTGCCAATACGATTATCATTGATCGTGCTGACAAATTTGGTTTGGCGCAACTGCATCAATTACGCGGTCGCGTAGGCCGTTCTCATCATCAAGCTTATGCCTATTTACTCACGCCACCGGATACACTCCTTAGTCCAGATTCCGTGAAACGCTTGGAAGCTATTGTATCGTTAGAAGACTTAGGCGCCGGATTTACCCTGGCCACACATGATTTGGAAATTCGGGGTGCAGGAGAATTATTGGGAGAAGAACAAAGTGGCAATATCCATGCCATTGGGTTCGACTTATTTATGGAAATGCTCGAACGCGCAGTCAATGATCTCAAATCTGGAAAAACACCAGAATTACAAGCACCCATCAAAGAAGGCCCTGACATCGACTTGCGAATTTCTACCGTCATTCCAGAAGCATACATTGGGGATGTCCATTTACGTCTGATTTTTTACAAACGAATTGCTCATGCTAAATCGAATCAGCAATTGCATGATTTACAAATTGAGCTGATTGATCGTTTTGGATTACTCCCAGAATCAGTCAAACACTTATTTGCGCTTACCCAATTAAAATTTTTGGCCATGCAAATTGGGATTAGTAAAATTCAAGTATCGAATTTGCAAGGGATCTTGGTCTTTGAGCCTGAACCCAAAATTAACCCAGCAACGCTCATCAAATTGATTCAGACCCAAAGCGACCGTTATCGACTACAAGGACCGTCACGCTTCTGTTTTACTTTAACTGCGAGTCAATCAGAAACTAAAATTCAAGCCATTACCGATTTATTGAATGGATTAAGCCAGTAAAAAGATGCTGAATTTCAAAAAATTTAGTATACTTGCGAGCCAATCTTTGTGGAGAGGTGGCCGAGTGGTCGATGGCGCACGCCTGGAAAGTGTGTATACGGCAACGTATCGAGGGTTCGAATCCCTCTCTCTCCGCCAGCCTAAATTGAGTGACTTGTCACTCAACAAGTATAATAGCAAAAGATCACACGGGACATTGCCATTTCTAGTGTGTCTATTTATAATCGAACAAGAACAGAATGCAAAACGCAGTTTTTGCGTCAGCACCTGAAGTACATTACCCAATGCTACTCAGCATAATGGACAACCTGTGGCGAAAAAAGATGAAGACCAGGTAGGAACGCCTAATGATGGTGATTTTCGTCGCGCACTCAAAATCCGGCATGTACAGCTGATTGCCCTAGGGGGCATTATTGGTTCTGGGTTTTTCCTCAGCACTGGCGCAGTCGTCAGTCAAGTTGGACCCTCGGTATTTCTAGCTTATATTTTAGGCGGCCTCATCATTTATTTGACTATGCTTTGCATGGGAGAACTGGCCGTTGCAATCCCAATATCTGGATCATTCATCAATTACACCGCTGATTTTATTGCGCCTGCATTTGCTTGTGGCGTAGGATGGTCCTACTGGTTAAGTTGGATCGTTTATATTCCTGCCGAATGTCTAGCGGGGGGCATCATCATGCAATACTTCACCGGCATGGATAGTTATTTATGGGCCATCTGTTTTGGTTGCATCGTAACGTGTATTAATTTCGCTAAAGTAGGCACATTTGGAGAAATTGAATTTTGGTTGGCCCTCATTAAAGTCTCCGCATTGTTGAGTTTTATTGTCTTATCTATTTTCATATTTTTTGGGTTTATCCATGGTCACCACCCTGCAAAATTCATCGGCGCTCGTTACATTTTACATCATGGTGGGTTATTTCCGAACGGCGTTGTACCCTTCTTTACTGCGATGGTGTTATTGCTCGTCAATTATCAAGGCTCAGAAATCGTTGGGCTAGCTGCCGGTGAATCCATTGATCCGGGTCGGATGATTCCCTATGCGATTCGAAATGTCTCACTGCGAATCTTATTTATTTATATTATGCCGGTATTCTGTTTGGTTTTGATTTTCCCATGGGAACGCGCCAATTTGCAAAACTCAGTTTTTGCTGATGCACTCAATTTTTACGGTTTAAAATGGGCCGGCGCTGCAACCAGTTTTGTTACATTAACGTCTGCATTATCGTGTTCAAATTCCGGCGTGTATGGGATCGTCCGAGCATTACATGCGCTAGCGCGCAATGGCATGGCACCCAAGAGCTTAAGCAAATTAAATCGTAATGCCGTACCTCAAAACGCAGGTATCGTGACCCTTGTGTCAATTTGGATCGTCTTATTAGGCAGCTATTTCTTTTCCCAAACTACATTATATATTTCGCTCTTACTTATTTCAGGATTTACCGGTGCCATTGCCTGGATTTCACTCTGTTGGGCCCAGATTAATTTCCGAAAAAAACTGTATCAAGCAGGCTACACGACCGCGGATCTCAAATACAGTACACCGGGCGCACCTTATACGGGGATGGTTGCTATTGCTCTCATGTTGATTTGTTTGGTTTTCTTGTTTTTCTCTGATGATATTACGTACAAAATTGCGTTTATGGTTGGCTTGGTAAGCTTAATATTTCCCATTGTGATTTACCACTATTTGGGATTAAAACACAGTCGACATAAAGTGTTAACCAGTCATAACCATATTCATTTCAAAGATCTATTTCCTAAAAAGAAATAACAATAACTCACCACTGCATTCTGCCACACTGAATTTTGCAGATGGACGATGGTTACCACCAAGGACGCAGATCAAGAATTTGACTCAATGGCGCTTGGTCTATCGCAATCGGGGCACGCGCCGGCGATTGGTTTTCCCGTAACAAAGATAGGATGTTGTAACTTACTTTATACAAACTATAAGCACACACAACAGCGACAGCAACTAACCACAGGCTCCCACCCGTTAAGAATAGATTGATTGCTAGAGCACAGAATATAGAACCTGCAATCGCGCATAAACATCCTATTGTATTCAGACGCGACGGGCGCGGCGGCGGAGCATTATTTCCTGCGCCTTGTCTAGGAGGAATAACAGCGGCATTTCGTTGACCTGGAGGAACGTAGCCAGGACCATATTGAATATTGGAATCATCGAAGAGCCTTATTCCATGACCTACCGAATGTGGAGGAATAACGCCCGGACCATACTCAACATTGAACGACCCATTTATCCGCTGACGTCGAGCTGCTACTTGTCCCAAACATAGCATCAGGTAAGACGCAGGACAGTCTATTTTGTAGTCGCTAGAATTCAGGTATTGATAGTCTGGTCGATGTGTTTTTAATTCTTCGAACACCACATCTAGCACAAAATGATAAACCGTACTCATCCATGGCGCATTATTATTTCCTGAAAATAATTGATTCAGATCGGTGCTATTTACAAGAAATCGCTCACGAAATGATTGCACTGCAAATTTTAAAGGAGCACTCAGATCTGCAGTTTGCTCTGACCGCTGTAGTATGCTGAGCAAAGCATTTTCATACTCATCAACGCTCTGTGTGTTGGCTTTTATTGCAGCTAATGTCTCGCAAACAGGGTGAATTAAGAGCGCGCGATTCACCTCATCTAACCTAGACTGAATATCGTGCATACTAATGACAACCGGAACATGGCGATCATTCAACCATTGGCGCAACATTGCTTGTGCCTCTGCTCGAGAAGCCTCATCCTTCGCTTCAACGGCATCGCGAATAGATGCTTCTTCAGCTAAGTTTTGCTGCCTGTTTTGATATTGCTGTTTTAAGCTATCAATGATGTTGAGTGTGCTAGTATGTAAAATCTGGTGGTCAAGTAATGGCTGTGCTCTCATTTGTAAACGTGGATCAGCAACGATTTGTTCTGCTGAAAAAGCTGCTTGTACCCCAAGTTCAGGTTGCTTTGCATAATCATTATCGACTAACGACCAATATCTCCCATATCGTAGATATTGTTCACTGAGTCGATTAAAATCAAACCGACAAAGCGTTGTATGAGTACAGACCAAACAATACAATGAGCTTTCCTCAGCGGAAACATCCACAACCAGAAGTTTTTTGGTTTGTTCTGCGTTAAGAGGAACAAATTCATGATCAGCAGGCATATTCAGCGTGTTTGTAGGCGCAACCTTAATCTGAATTTGGTGATGTTCAGAATCCTGTTCAATATCACACCAGTGTAATTCGGACCATTGCCCAGGCGTTGATGCTCGAAATCTAACCAATACACGCTGATAACGATATACTGCCATGCCACTGCTCTCATAAGATTTATTTCAGTCATGATACTGTTTTTTTGAATCACTTGTATATATTTTTTGCTGTTAAATTTAGATAGGGTTATCCGTTTCAAGAAAGCGATGCTCTAAGTCAAACGCCTGCACTAAATGCGCAGCCAAAGCTTGTACGCCATAACGTTCCGTAGCATGATGGCCGCATGCGTAGTAATGAATATTCAATTCTTGAGCCAAATCAAACGTACGTTCTGAAACTTCCCCACTGATATACGCATCGACACCCAAAGCATGCGCATCCTCTAAAAAGTCTTGAGCAGCTCCGGTACACCAAGCAATTCGTTGAATATGAGGGCGTCGTGCTGCAATATGAATTGGCGGCTGTAAAAATGCCTGTTGCAGTACAGAAACAAAGTCTTCCCCTGTATACACTTGAGTCAACTCTCCTGCCCACAATCCTTTCGGTAATTTTTCCACATCATGCTGACTTACCTGAGAAACGGGTAAACGCTGGGCTAAACAAGCATTATTACCCAGAGTAGGATGAACATCCAACGGTAAGTGATACGCAAAAAGATTCACGTTGTCATTCAGTAATGCACCAATGCGTTGGCGGCGGACACCCGTTAAAACCGATCGCTCACCTCGCCAAAAAAAACCATGATGCACCAAAATAGCATCGGCTTGCCATTCAATCGCGGCTTGAATCACAGATTGGGTAATACTTACCGCCGAACACAAGCGACGAATTTCATCGCGACCTTCAATTTGTAAACCATTAGGCGCATAATCAGTAATAACTCGGCAAGCCAAATACTGATCTAAATAAATGGCCAAAGCATCGCGGGTAATCATTCAGTCGATCTACGCTTAATATCTGCGCCCAACATCGATAATTTTTCCTCGATACGCTCATAGCCGCGATCAACATGATAAATACGTTCTACGGTCGTTTCTCCTTCGGCAGCTAATCCGGCTAGAATTAAACTCGCTGAAGCACGTAAATCCGTTGCCATCACCGGTGCGCCCATTAATTTTTCCACACCCGTAATCATCGCCGTATTGCCATTAAGCTTAATGAGCGCACCCATGCGCTGTAATTCTTGCACGTGCATAAAACGATTTTCAAAAATATTTTCTATGACGGTCGCAGTCCCATCAGCAACGGTGTTCATTGCCATAAATTGAGCTTGCATATCAGTGGCCAACCCCGGGTAAGGCGCTGTAGAAATGTCAACAGAACGCGGCCGCGCATCTTTCATATCCAAACTCACCCAATCTTCACCAAGGGTTAAATGCGCACCAGCCTCTTCAAATTTGCATAACATAGACAGTAAATTATCAGGTCTAACTTTACGCACAGTGACATGACCACGCGTCAATGCACCTGCCGTTAAATAAGTGCCCGCTTCAATCCGATCCGGAATCACTGAGTAATTCCCACCATGCAAAGAATCGACCCCATCAATTTCAATGGTATGTGTTCCTGCACCAGACACTTTGGCACCCATTTGATTTAAAAAGTTGGCTAAATCCACAACTTCCGGCTCGCGAGCCGCATTTTTAATCACAGTTTTCCCTTCAGCCAAGACTGCTGCCATCATGATGTTTTCTGTGCCCGTTACCGTAATCGTATCGAATACTAAGGTTTTTCCTTCCAATCTACCTTTCTTACATCGCGCTTTAATAAAACCATTTTGTACCGTAATGTCTGCACCCATCGTTTTGAGTGCTTTCAAATGTAAATCAACGGGACGAGTACCAATCGCACAGCCACCGGGTAATGACACATCGGCTTCCCCGAACCGCCCCAACAAAGGTCCTAACACCAAAATGGATGCGCGCATGGTTTTCACAAAATGATAAGGTGCAATCAAAACATTCACATCACTAGCATTAATTTGCACATTAATT
>CAZBSX010000054.1:0-8428 GCA_964494305.1 uncultured Legionella sp.
ACTGAATCGGATAGGGCTTTTGACTCCGGACACTGCCAACAATAGAGGACTGTTCAATTTGAGTTGATGTAATTTATAAGCCACTCGATAAGCGAGATATCCTCCCATAGAGTGCCCGTATAAAACACAGGGTCTTTGCTCAAGAATCGGGAGGATGAGCGGCAGTAAGACCTCTAATAAGTCATCAATATGCGTTACATGAGGCTCTTGTTGGCGAGAAGTACGGCCCGGTAATTGTGTGGCGTATAATCTAGTATTAGACAATAAATATTGCCAAGGTAAAAAATATTCGGCAAAACCGCACAAAAACGGAAAACAAATTAGGTTCCAATCCGCTTTTATCGAATGCCGCGTCGTTTTTAACCAAATACTTTCCAGTGGTGCATCCATTCTTTATCCAAGCTAATTGCTTTTGTCAGAAATTATATGATAATCATTTCAAAATAAATACGATGGCCACACTATAATATGGTTTTTGAAAAAAATGATTTAACACTAGAACATCATTCACTCATTCAAAACGCTGTCACTCAAGGCATTGGGGCAAATGATTGGCGAATTGCAGACAGAATGCAGAAAGGATGTACCGGAGCGTCTGTTTATAAGTTATCTATTAATGAGGTATTTTATGTTTTAAAAATAGCGGATATGAACGACGGCCCTCCTGCTAATAGCATGTTAATTGAAGCAGCACAGCGTGGATTGTCACCGCAAGTCTATTTTACAAGTGCAACAGGTGATGTTTGCTTGATGCAATATATTGATGCAAAATTGCCTGTGCCCATCACAATGGAGTCCCTTTATTCCATTGCCGGATTAATCCGTAACGTACATCAATGTCAAATTTTTCCAAAAAGCTTATCTAGTTATGAATTCCTTCAGGATACCTATCTAAAATTACCTCAAAAACAAAAAAAATCGTTGTTTATACATCAATGTATGACAGAAGCTGCTCGCATTCAAAAATCTATTTTTGATGAACAAGATATTCGCGCTTGCCATGGTGATATCAACACAAACAACCTTTTGTTTGATGGCTGCAAATATTATTTGATAGATTGGCAAGCAGCCAAGCCAGAAAGTTATTATTTTGATTTAGCCAGTTGCGCAAATCATTTTTACTTTTATAGTGATCTACTATGTCACGAGCTTCTTAAAGCCTATTTTAATCGCGAACCCGAACAGCATGAACGGTATAAATTTTCTGAAATGCGTAAATTTTGTTATATATACACCGGAATAGTCAGCATTTTTTTAGCATCGCAAATGGAAGAATTACCCTCTCTTTCTGAGCAAGAAATAAATGAGTTACCTGACTACATCGAATATAGCTTATCAATACTCAAAAAATATCATGCTTATAGCGCTAAAGAGTTGCATTGTTTTGGATACATTTTATTGAAGACATCAGGTGTATAAAAGATTGAATGACGCCTGTCATTGTGATCACGATCGCATCGTTACCTTCCTTATGTAGCACATACCCACTCTAGCAAGGATAGCATATTCATGACATTATAGAATGCCTCGCTTGCGTACAGGGCAACCGCATCTTAATTTTTAGATTGATCGGCATCCAAGCTGTCCGAGCCGTGACCGTCAGGAGTGGATAAAACATAAGTTCCGCTCCCTAACGGTCACGGCTCGGAAAATCCGATTTAAATTGGGTCATAAGATGCGATATACCGCAGAAGTTTACTGCAAGATGACGTTTTGTGTATAATTAGACCATACTTTACATGGAATTACAAAAAATGACCACTCTGATGCATAAAATACTCCTGAGTTTGATATTGTTATTTGCCCAAAGTTTACCAATATGGGCTCTGTCAGCAGATAATCTTCCACTTTTCTTTCAAATCAAAGAACAACAGTGCCAGGGCGGATGTGTTCACTTGAGCGCGTCGGAGTGGATGATGGGTTCGTTGTTGCCTGCGCCGAATAAAATGGGTACTTATGAGTTTTTTGATACCAAAAATCAATTGCAGGTTACGTTGAGATTTACCGGAACTTCTTGGGGGGTGGGATTGAAGTTTGATATTTACGATAAACAGCAAACTTTGATTGCCAAACTGATGGTCACTGCTAATCCTAAAAGTGGACAACTGGAGCGTTTTGATCTATTTACACCAGATGAGAAAACCATTTTGGTAACCAGTATTTCGAATCTATTTGGGACTCATCATACTGTTTACGTGGGCAAGTCTTGGCACATTCTTGCTGAGCTCACGCGGCCTTTATTTACTTGGAGTCGCGATTCGGAGGTTAAAATTATGGATCCCGCTAAGCTTGTGTCTATTGTGGATCCGAATGTGTTTGCAGCGGTGTTGGCGCTGCATTGTAAACACGATTTTAGAATTGTAGTAGATGCGCCTGATGTAGACAACGTACCGGTTAGAAAGAGACAAACATTGCAAGAGAAGCTCAAAAATGTTGCTAAAAAATCAGGCTTATCAGAAGGTGCGCATGAGATGACCCAAGAGCAACTCAAAGCAGCGGCAGATATTTTAAACCAACGATATCAAGAAGTGTATGATGATTCATTTCTAAATGACGAAGAAAAAATAAGGCAATTCATTGATTTTGGTTGTGGCTTAGTCCTATCTCACTCGTTTAGTCCGGAAGAAGAACAAGCTATGGTACAATTTATGCTGAGTCGGATTAGTTAATCATCTAGTCCGACGTCCCGCGGCTTGACCGCGGGATCCATGAATCTTGCTCTATGGTGATATGCCTTCAAACTGGGGTGCCAAAAGAGGAACTGGCTCAGGGATATCTTCTGTGACAGTTGGTACTGGCGGGGGAAAAAAGCGATGATATCAATCATGTGCCTGCACGGTAGTTGTTGACATGACGTATGTTTTACGAAATGATCAAAACCTGTTGTCACCTTTTGGCGTCTTAACGTAATGGAATTTCTCACTCAGTATGGGTTATTTGCTTTGAAAGCAATAACTATAGTTCTCGCAATATTATTTGTATTTGGTGGCATCATTGCACTGCGTCGTAAACCTAAGAACGATCTCACGATTACTTTTCTGAACAAAGAATACCATCATTTAATCGCGCAAATAGAAAAAGAAGTTCTGGGCAAAAAAAGCAAACCACCCAAACTGAAAAAAAAGGCTAAATCTGTTTTATATGTTATTGATTTTAATGGCGATATTAAAGCGTCTCAAGTTGAAGCGTTACGCGATGAAATTACCGCAATTTTGGGTGTTATTACCAAAAATGATGAAGTAGTGATTCGTTTAGAAAGCCCGGGCGGTTCAGTCAATGGGTATGGATTAGCTGCTGCCCAATTACAGCGTTTACGCAACCGTGACGTTCCTATTACCGTCTGTATTGATAAAGTTGCTGCGAGTGGTGGATATTTAATGGCCTGTGTCGCCAATCAAATCATTGCGGCACCCTTTGCGATTATTGGCTCGATTGGTGTCATTGCGCAATTACCCAATTTTCACCGGTGGTTGCAAAAAAATGACATTGATGTGGAATTGTTAACTGCTGGAGAGTACAAACGCACCTTAACGGTATTTGGCAAGAATACCCCGAAAGCGCGGGCAAAATTTCAAGCCGAACTGGAACTCATCCATAAAAATTTCCGAGAATATGTCCTCACCAATCGCGAAGCGCTCGATATTGATCAAGTGGCTACAGGCGAGCATTGGTTAGCCATGGATGCATTGCCCTTACACCTCGTCGATCAATTACAAACGAGTGATGAGTACATCACCGATAAAATGCAATCTCACCAAGTCTATCACGTTAAAATTTACTATAAACCGACATGGTTGGAGAAAGTGTTGAAACCTACGGCGAAATTACTTCATCCATTTGCATAACGATCATGAGCTACTTACAGGTTTGGTTTCAGTGTCACGCTGTAGCGTTTCGTTCGCGCTATCGACATCGGGTTGGCTTTGCTGTTCGGGCTCTAAAATCTCAGCCTCTTTCGGATCCTCAATCAGCCACTTGACCTCCCAAGGCGTACCATTTGTGTTACTGCAGACCTGGCTAACGCTACTAACATTCATATTGTCTTGTAGATAAATAATACCTAGTGCCTTAAAATCATTTGGTGTAGTAGATAGAATTGTGAATGTTTGATTATCGCCACAATGAAAGGTCATGAGTAAGTTGGTCAATAAGTATTTTGCAGTTTAATTCCAAGTCAATGAAAAAAATGCTTTTTTTCCTCGAAAAATAACTTCTGGAAGTTGAGATTTTGCTTTTAGCGCACCGGTAGATAGAGCGTATCCATCCAAAACGCAATCGTTAGAACTGGCGTTTTCAATATTAATATTAAACGTAACACACGCCGATGGATCTGGGCTTTTAGCTTGGGCTGATAGAGAACAACACACCGACAACAACGGAAGTAATCGCAGAATTTTTTTCATAGGACACTCTGGAGGTATACAATTAAACATATATTTTACTCTAAAAATAAGATAAGAGCAGCTAAAATAATTTCAGGATTTCTGGATCCCTCGCATAAAACGAGGGATGTAGGCGGAGCCAGAGCGATGAATGTAAACGGTTGGCAGCATATATACCGCCAAGTGTGCGGTTGGCCTGTAGTTTCAACTAGAGTGAGCTAATTCAAAAATGGCCATGTTAGCCAATGCATCGGCACGCTCATTTTCAGGGTGACCAGAATGGCCTTTCACCCAATGCCAGGTGATCTCATGAGTTTTGGCAAGTTCGTCCAAACGCATCCATAAATCAGCATTTTTTACGGGTTCTCGTTTACTATTACGCCAACCATTCTGTTTCCATTTCATCAACCAAGTTTGCATTCCTTGACGTAAATAATCGGAATCTGTATATAGCGCCACGATACAGGTACGCTTCAACGAGGTTAACGCCGCAATGGCTGCCATAAGCTCCATGCGATTATTGGTGGTCATTGCTTCTGCGCCTTTAATCTCCTTGTCTTGATCTTGATAGCGCAGAATAGCACCCCAGCCTCCTGGGCCAGGATTCCCTTTACAAGCACCATCAGTATAGATTAAAACTGTATCCTTGGCATTCATGAAATCATACTATCCCAAATAAGGTGACCATGCAGGCTCTTGAATGTCTCCATCACGCGAAGGGAACTTCAAGCGAATGCGCCCGTCAATCGATACCATTCCCAACACACCTTGCGCACGATCATGCGTCGCATACAATATCAATCGACCATTTGGCGCAACAGATGGAGACTCATCCATCGAAGAATTGGTCAATGTGGTTACTTGACCTGAATGCATATCCTGCACCGCAATATTAAATTGCTTATCCGTACGATGTAGCATTACAATTTCTTGTTGATTCGGCGTATAAGAAGGCCGTGCATTATAATTGCCAGCAAAACTAAGCCGACTGATACGGCCGTCCGCTAAACTCAAACGATAGATTTGTGGACTGCCACCCCGTCCAGAAGTAAAGATGATTGAACGGCCATCCGGTGAATATCGTGGTTCAGTGTCAATCGCATTACCAAACGTCAATTGACGCATCGCACCATTCATCAAATTCACCGAATAAATTTTAGGGTTGCCACCTTTGGACAATACAACCGCCATTTCTTTACCACTCGGAGACCAAGCTGGCGCGCCATTAATTCCTGGAAAACTTGTGATCAAACGTCGCTGACCGGTTGCCACATCTACTTTAAAAATTTGAGCGCGTTTTTTTTCAAAGGATACATAAGCAATAGATCGGCCATCAGGTGACCACGCTGGGGACATAATTGGCTCGGATGACACTAATAGGCTTTGCGGATGAAAGCCGTCCACATCAGCCACTTCCAGTGTATACCGGGTATGGCCAAATCCGCGGCCGACCATAATATAGGCAATTTTAGTAGAAAATATACCACGCTCACCAGTGAGCTTTTGATACACTTCATCACTAATGTGATGTGCCAAAGCACGTAATTGTTGCTCTTTCACTTGAAATTTATTGGATAAAATTTTACGACCCTGAGATGCAGAATCGACCAAATCAAAACTGACTTCGACTCGGCCATCACTTAAAGGGGTCACTTGACCTGACAATACAGAATCTGCACCTACTTTTTGCCAATACGCCAACGATGCGTCGCTGCTTTGGCCTCTAATGACTTTGAATTGACCGGAAATGTTCAGATCATTCGCAATCACAGTATTCACAGCCCGTGATCGCTCATCGTACCCAAAGGTATTAATTCCAATTGGAAGCGCAGCATTAATACCTTGCGTCAGTTCCAAATCTAACGCAATAACGCGTGTAGCAATTGTTAACAATAAGATACACTGAATGAATCGTTTTACCACGGTACTACCCCCTTGCACTTTCTGGACGCACAGTCAAACTGATATCCCGAAATAAATTAAACATCGCTTGATCGCTGGGCACTGGCAGCGGTGATGCCTTATAGATGGCTGCTTGTGCCGAACGATCTAAAACTGGATCCCCACTACTGCGAATCAAATTCACACTTAATACCGTCCCGTTGGGTGCTAATCGAATCCGAAACTGGCTAAACAATTGGTTATTGATGTGCTCAGGTAAAATCCAATGTTGACTAATCGCTTGAATGATCAAAGCCTTATATTTATTGACTTCACCAGACATTTGCGCCGCATGTTGTTGCTCTACGGCAGCTTGCTGCGCTTGACGCGCCTTCTCCTGAGCAGCTAATTCTCTTTGAGCACGCTCCGCATCAGCTTGTTTTTGTTTTTGTAAATCCGCCAAATGTTGCTTTTCTTGTATTTGTTGTTTTTGTAATTGCAATTGTTGTTGTTTTAAATCTGCCAAATTTCGCTCTTGCTGCATTTTTTGCTTCGCCAAATCTTGCAAATGCTGCTTTTCCACCGCTAATTTTTTTTGTTGCGCTAATGCCAATTGCGCTGCCTCTTTTTTCATGTGCTCCAAACGTTGTTGCTCACGCACCCGTTGCTGTTGGGCCATTTGCAATTGCTTTTGCGCAGCACGTTGTCGATTCAATTCGGCTTGCTGTTTTTGTGCACGTTCATTTTTTAAACGATTCAGCGTATCGGTCACCGCTTGACTGTCTACACTGACTGCTCGAATAGGTTGCGTCTCAACGCGATCTAAATCAACTTTGGCTTCTGAAAAGTCAGAGCGCGGTGCTGATTGCACAACAAAATGATCAGAATGGTGTTCCATCGTTAACATAATCATGATGAAAACATGCAAACCAATGGCAAATCCCATTGCAGTTCGATACGTCACATTTTTGATCATTCTTTCACCTCAACCACGGTTTGCTGTATCGTAGAATCCGTGATTAGACCCACCTGCTCTGCACCAGCTTGCTTCAATGCACTCATTGCCAACACCACGCGGCCATAAGGTACACCTTGATCGCCTTTTACTAATACATTGACTGCTTGCCCTGATTCTTTGGCCAAAGCCAATTCAGCTGCAACGCGTACCATCAGATGATCCGGTTCAATGGGCAGCTCTGGATTTGCATCGACATTTAAAAAATATTCTCCAGCGTAATTGACTGAAACAATGATAGGTTCACGGTCAGCGGTTTTCACCGCTTCACTTTCTGCTTTCGGCAGATCAACCGTCACGCCCTGAGTCAAAATAGGTGCTGTAATCATAAAAATGACTAATAACACCAGCATCACGTCGATGTACGGTACCACATTTATCTCAGCAATCGGATGTTTAGAACGTGATCTTCGATTTAACATCATAGTTCCTTAGCGCTGTGATGGTTTTGTTCAGAAATGAGCGCAATCAATTCCTCTTGAAACAAATCAGAGCGATTTAACAGACCATTCGCATGTGTCGTATACCGATTGTATGCAATCACTGCAGGAATAGCCGTAAATAACCCCAATGCGGTTGCCACAAGTGCCTCAGAAATACCCGGAGCGACCATAGCAATGGTTGCTTGCTGCGCTTGGCCCAATGCTTGAAACGATGTCATAATTCCCCACACCGTACCAAATAACCCGACATAAGGTGCCAACGAGCCTATCGAAGCAAACAAAGGTAAATGCTCTTCAAGTTGCTCTGCTTCTTTAAAATGACTAATTTGCATCACACGTTGGATAGACTCCAAAAAAACACTACTCCCGTGTTCGCTCATTCGTAAAAACTCTTTAAACCCTGCATAGAAAATACCAGCTAAGCCATGACGATCACCAACGTTATTATCGATGTCTGTATATAGTGTACTTAAATCACTACTACCCCAAAAACGCTTTCGGAACATTTCATAATGGGCTTTTTTCTGCTTAAAATACCATGCGCGTTGTATAATTAAAGTCCACGACGCTATAGATGCGATCAACAACAACATCATCACAAATTTTACGACGAACCCAGCCTGCAAAAAATAACCTAAAACCGAAGTGCTTCCCATATTTTATTCTCCTATTAGCGTCAATACAGTCGGAACACGTTTGGGCTTCAT
>CAZBSX010000055.1:0-8420 GCA_964494305.1 uncultured Legionella sp.
ACGTCGGTACCCCATGAGTTTCTTACTGTAAGTAATCCAACGTGCGTACGACCTTTTTTATCAATCACAGTAGCATTATCATCATATCCAGTGATCACCATCATATGAAGTGCATTAGGACCGTGCATATGAATCATTAAATCAATTTCTGGCGTAATGATCCAGGAATCATTCGGGGCATGATATTGACCAAGCGCACCGTTCACGCCGACTTGCGGTAAAAATAGCATACTAGAGAGAAGAAGTCGGTCGCCCTCATGTAAGGTTTGCTTGACCGAGTCAAGAATCTGATTCATCTCGATGTTGCCCCACAAGCTTTGATACGCATCGAGGATTGAATACGATATAATATGCTCCAGGGGTTCACTGAGTAATTTATATTCGGCAAGTGTCATCTCTGTGGTCGGAATACTGGGGCCTGGGTCTACTTCATAAAACTCAGGCTCTGGCATAGCGTCGTCAGGTTCCAGAGTATTGTTGTCAGGTTCTGGAGCGGCCTCGTCAGGTTCCTGATGGCTTTGTCGTTCTGGGTAAGTAGTGAGCCCACCACAGCCATTGGTTTGTTCCTTATCTTTACTCACAAAGCCATACATTTCTAATTCGTGAAACACGGTATCTGAGTTCGAACCTTTCCAATTAGAACGCTTATAGCTATAGTGCTCTAAGTGTTGACTGAGTTGGAGTAGGCAAAGTTGACTGATTTTATCGCCTTGATTTAAAAGCGCATCTATGGCGGCAGTAATTGCAAAGGTTACACAAGTCCCATAATCTCCTTGATCAAGAACCGGGACGCCATTCATCCCTAATTGAACTTGAGGGGGGGCTTGAATGAACGATGAAAGAATAGGATGTGATATATGGTGTTTGGCATCCACACTACGTTGGTCAAATGCTTTCCAGGCTGCTTTAGAGAATGTGATCTGCAGTAAGCGAACATGAGGTGGGGCTTTAGTGGGTTGATTACTGTCTAGAGGGGGCTGCGCGGCTAACAAAGGTGCACATAAAGCGAGGCTGAGCGTGAGTAAAAATTTCATGTGATATCCTCAATCTTGACAGTGCATTGATACCTTACAACAAACCATATTGTTCCATTTGTTTGAAAGGAGAATAATTGGGATTGAGCATCGCGGATACAGGCAAATAAAATGTTTGTTCTAACAAATATTGTCCTCCTAATGCAGCATGTGAAACGTGATCAGTGAATACAATCCAAGTGCTCTGTGCGGGGAAGTCGATTTGTGTTTTTTTTAGTTGTGCTTGGTAATCATCGCGCAATTTCATGTGATCATGCAAATGGAGCATGTAATGATCATAAGCACTACGTAACGTTCGTGTTACTTTGAACTTATGCAATAATTTTGCCTTTAAGGCGTAGTAAGGGGGAAACTGTGCTGCGAATTGTGGCAGTAAGTTTGCAAAAGGTTCCCCCAAATTCCAAACACGTGGTTTCTGGTCTGGATTCACATTACAAAACACCCGTAATATTCGCCAGCCTTGCACGGGTGTAGAAGGAAAGGCATCTACATGTACACGCGTATCATCTTGGCGTTTGGAGCGCTGTCGATTTTTGATTTCAACGGGTCGGTAACTGGTCCTGCCCCAGCGCAAAGCTGAATGGTAATCTTGTAGCACCGTATCCACCAAAGTTCTGGCATATAAAGCAAATGCATGCATCATGGTTTGAACGTGCTTCTGGTGTGGGTGGTGCGTGGATATGCCGCGGAGTTTTTGGGTTTGATAGTCATAAGAAATGTTTTTTTTCTTCATATCACACAGTGCAGGATTAAATAATTCGGGGTTGTCGATTTTGAAACTAAGGTTAGGGAGGTGAATGACTTGCCCTGATTCTAAATGAGTAATATGTTGGCTATCACGCAGTGTAGGTTGATTGAGGTTTGATGCATCTAAGGTATGCAGTAGCGTGGACATGGTAAGCCAAATTGGTAATGTGTGCCTTGATTATAATAGGACTTACTCAAAACGTCGAGGTTTGCGGTTTCAGCGAAATAAAAAACGGATTGTGGCAGGCCACAATCCGTTTAGAGTATTGAAATCAATCATTATTTCTTGCAACGAGCCTTGCTTTTAAGAGTGCTTTTTGCTTTTGTTTTAGCAGTAGTAGCTTTTTTTACGATCTTTTTCATGATGTGGCTCCTAGATAGTAAGTGCAATATGAGCTTTTTTCTTCATTTATGGGCTATTACGTTGGTTCTATAATAGTCATATTGCAAGTGAAGATCATATATGCTCATTTAAAGTGTAGTTGAGATTATCCAGATTGCAATTTTTCAATAAAAATTAATGGTTGATTTATGGTGGATTTTAGGAGATTCTTATTCCGAATTTGTGTTTTTAATAAAAATTACACATTGGTTCCTAAAAATGTAATGATTGTTCATTACAGACTACCTATAAGGTGATGTATGCTACTTTTAGAAATTCCTGATATTCGTTCAATCATTTCCCAACGGGGCTTAAAGAATTTTTACTTGCAACTCTGTGAGTATTTGACAGATGATTTTTCGCATTGGGAACAGTTTCAAAAATCTCCTCGGCATGCGGTCTATGTGCCGAATGGGGTGATGGAATTGATGCCAATTAGTAATGATAAATTTTATACGTTTAAATATGTCAACGGACATCCAGCCAATCCATTGAAAAACATATTAAATATTGTGGCATTTGGAATGTTGGCGGATGTCGTCACCGGGTTTCCTTTGATGATTACAGCGATGACGGAATTGACTGCATTACGTACTGCTGCAACTGCGGCATTGGCATCTCGCGCTATGGCACGACCAAACAGTAAGCGCCTTGCCATCATTGGTTGCGGTGCGCAAAGTGAGTTTCAAGTGTTGGCACACCATGCTTTATTCGATTTATCTGAAGTCAGATACTTTGATCTTGATCCCGCTGCGATGCAACGCTTTGCTGCGCATCTACAAGACGAATCACTGACCTTAAAGCCAATGACGGATGTGCAATCGGCTATTCGGGGTGCTGATGTGATTATTACAGCGACTGCAGCCAAGGGTAAACAAACGATATTAGACCATACTTGGTTAGAACCTGGTCAGCATATTGCGGGCATTGGAGGCGATTCGCCTGGTAAAACCGAATTGGATCCAGAAATTTTAAAACATGCGAAAGTGGTCGTGGAGTATTTCCCACAAACTCAGCATGAGGGAGAAATTCAAAATTTAGGCGCTGAAGCGAAAGACTATGTCTATGCAGAGTTATGGGAAATTTTGAGTAAGCAGAAACCTGGTCGCACGACTGAACAAGACATCACAGTGTTTGACAGTGTCGGTTTTGCTTTAGAAGATTTTAGTATCTTGCGGTTATGTTATCAATTGGCGCAAGAGTATCATTTAGGAAAACAGATTAGTTTGATCCCTAATCAAATGACCAATTGTAAAAATTTGTTTGGTGTATTGATGGGAGAACCGGCATGCAAGATTCCTTAGCGTTATTGGGCTTTGCTTCAGGTATAGCGGGCAATAATCCGGACTGCGCACTAGGGCCGTGGTATTTGTACTATCACCCTGAATGGTTGCAGCATTTATCCACAACCGTTACTTGGCATGACATCACGAAACTCACAAGTATATCGCGAGGCGCAGACGTATTACCGGAACTGGAAACCGGGATGCAAGCGTTAAGTAAAGCTGTGCTGACGGTAATTCAAGCAAAGCAAGCTTTTTGTGTGATTGGTGGCGATCATTCTTGCGCGATCGGGACTTGGAGCGCGGTCTCTCATGCGCATCGAGAAGCGGGGGATATTGGTTTATTGTGGATCGACGCTCATATGGATAGCCATACACCAGATACCTCGATGACACAAAATATGCATGGGATGCCGCTTGCGGTATTGCTTGGGCATGGCGTACCCAGTTTATGTCATTTACTCGATGCACACCCGAAGTTAAAACCGCAGAATGTATGCTTGGTGGGGATCCGAAGTTATGAATTAGGCGAGCAGCAATTATTAGAGCGCTTGGGTGTCCGTATCTATTATATGAACGATGTCCAAAAACGTGGTCTCACGCCGATCCTGCAGGAAGCGTCTGAACATCTCGCAGCGCAAACGTGTGGATTTGGGATTACGATTGATATGGATGCTATCGATCCTAGCGATGCGCCAGGTGTAGGGTACCGAGAACCAGATGGGCTTGATGGCCAGCAATTGCTAAGTGCTTTGCGCCATATGCCGCATAAAGAACGATTGTTAGGATTAGAACTCACTGAATATAATCCGATTCGAGATATTGACAATAAAACAGCGCACTTGTTAATTGGTTTGATACAAGCAGTCTTTGACTGATCCGTTCGTGCTGAGGAGGCGTTTACGCCGTCTCGAAGCATAAGTGCCAAGGCTTCGAGACGAGGCTATCGCTCCGCTCTTCAGCACGAACGGAATGGTGTTCGCTGGTTTGAGCCATCATTGAGTTTGGATGCTCAATTAGTTAAAGCGTCGTCGCTTGTTGGCGTTGGGTCGATTATCTAGATGGTCTTGAATCGCATTTTTGGCAGAATTTAAAAATACTTGATTTTCTGCCGAGATATTTTTTCCCACAATCTCTATTTGATTGTCCGTAAGATTCAATAACAATAAACCTTGAGAGAAATAAGCTGCTCCATCCAGATTAATATGGTTGGTTTCAGGTCGTACGGGATTTATAGGAGGCCGCCCTGTAGGTAGGTCACTAGGGTCGTCAATCATATTATGACCTACAAGAACCAAGGTGGCATTCTCATCACGCTTATGTTCGGGTGCAATTTCGTTGACTCGCGTATTGGTCATATAGTTGATTTCAGGCATACTAAAATCTTTTCCAGAACGAATTCTATCGTCAATCTCTTCATCACTGAAATTTAAATCTGCGTGTACGACCAGGGCTGGGTGATCTCCCTCTATTTTTATGACAAAAGGTAGCGTTCGTATAAAATCTCCGTAAGTCCGAAGGTTAGGAATCAATTCTGAGAAGACATCCGGAGATTTAAGTAATTCTTTGATAAAAAACTTCACTTTCTCTAAACATTCTGGGGTTTTGTCACCACAAGAATAACTACGAAAAGTGAGTAAACGCTCTTGTTGCTTGACATTATCGCTGTCATGACGACAGATCCAACCGCCACCATTTCTAAAGAATGTCCCCAACATGTTATGGGTGTTGGGCGCTGAGGGCTCGTGCACCAACAGATGGAGCATCAACAACAAATCCATTTCATGATTCCCTTTGACGCAGTATATTTGAGGATGAGTTCCAGTCGGGCTATTTTTATATTCGATGAGTGTATCTAGAATTTGTGCACTGGTCGGGTTGTTGGGCTCGGATTCGCCGCGATCGGCCAAGTCCCCTACAATAATCAGGGTATCCTCAGGACGGAGGATGTTTAATACTTCTTGAAAAGGAGATAATGCACCGTGCACGTCACCAATCGCATAGATTTTCCCTGGAATATCTTCTTCTGCAACGACTTGAATGTGATGATGAGTCATAATGTTAAACTCCATTGTTTGGTATGGGTGCAGTGGTGCTAGGTCATAGGAAGTTCATTCGGATCCTTTAAGTGTCCTTTCGTTTCTAACCAGGTCTTACGGTCTCCTGCACGCTTTTTCGCTAACATCATATCCATAATTTCAAACGTACTTGTATCATCGTCACCTAATGTTAACTGTACCAAACGCCGGGTGTCCGGATCCATGGTGGTTTCTCGCAATTGCATCGGATTCATTTCGCCCAAACCTTTAAACCGCTGGACATTAATTTTGGCTTTGGTTTTTTCAGCGAGCAATTTGAGGATATGATCTTTTTCTGCGACATCCAATGCATAATGCACTTCTTTACCTGCATCAATTCGAAATAAAGGTGGCATGGCAACGTAGACATGGCCTGCTTGAACCAGTGGTTTAAAATGCCTTAAGAAGAGTGCGCAAATTAAGGTGGCAATATGTGCGCCGTCTGAATCTGCATCCGCTAAAATACAGATTTTACCGTAGCGTAAGCTGGATAAATCATGGGCACCTGGATCAACCCCGAGCGCCACTGCGATATCATGAATTTCCTGTGAGGCGAGGATTTGAGACGAGTCCACTTCCCAGGCATTTAAAATTTTACCGCGTAGTGGCAAAATTGCTTGGAAGTCTTTACTGCGGGCTTGTTTTGCTGAACCACCGGCAGAATCCCCTTCGACTAAAAATAATTCGGCTTGATTGAGATCTTGTTGTAAACAATCAGCTAATTTTCCCGGGAGTGCAGGGCCTTGATGAATTCGTTTGCGTGCCACTTGCTTGGCTTGACGGAGTCGTTTCTGAGCACGCTCAATGGCCAAATTTGCAATTAATTCGCCTTGATTCCGATATTGATTGAGCCACAGAGAAAATGCGTCTTTCACTACGGTACTGACCCAAGATGACATTTGTCGTGAGGTCAATCGTTCTTTGGTTTGTCCGGCAAATTGGGGTTCGTTCATCTTGACAGAGATCACATATTGACACGGTTCCCAGAGATCGTCTGCACTTAATTTGATTCCACGTGGGCAAAGATTGCGTAATTCACAAAATTCGGATAATGCATCAAATAATCCGGCACGTAGACCGTTGACATGCGTACCGCCTTGCGTGGTGGGAATCAAATTGACATAGCTTTCACTGACGGGACTTGTGGTCGATGTTACCCAAGCCAAAGCCCAAGAAATGGCAGCGTCTGGGCTGGTAAATTCACCTGTGAACGGTTCTTCCGGTACAAAATCAGACGGTAGCGATAACAGTAAATAATCGAGCAAGCCATTTTGATAGCACCAACGCGTGGTTTCTTTGGTATGTCGGTTAACAAATGTCATGGATAAGCCGGAACAGAGTACGGCTTTGGCTCTTAACACATGCGTGAGTTGCTTGGCGGAAATGCGTGTTGTGTCAAAGTATTGGCCATTAGGCCAAAAATGAATGGTTGTGCCAGTGTCACGCTTTTTGGTCGTCCCGGTTTCGCGAAGTTCACCGCATTTTGCACCGTCGGCAAAATCCATTTGGTAGACTTTACCATCACGTTTGATCACAACTTCGACGCGGCTCGAGAGCGCATTCACGACTGAGACCCCAACACCGTGTAAGCCGCCAGAAAATTGGTAGGTTTTATTCGAAAATTTGCCGCCCGCGTGCAAACGAGTCATGATGACTTCAACGCCAGTCAACCCGAGTTGAGGATGAATATCTACTGGCATGCCTCGACCATTATCACTCACTTCGATGGAATCATCTTCGAACAAGGTGACGATAAGGTCGCTGGCAAAACCAGCCAGCACTTCATCCACCGAATTGTCGATCACTTCCTGCGCCAAATGATTGGGACGACTGGTATCCGTGTACATGCCTGGTCTGCGTTGAACAGGTTCGAGACCACTTAAAACCTCGATGGCTTCTGCGTTATAGAGTTCGGACATTGCTCGGAATCAAAGAAAACATCAATTTCTAATAGTATCGTGCACCGATCGGTATTGCAACCATTCTTGTTAACGTAGCATGGCCGTCGGGTCGAACGACTTAACCTATGCATCGACATGAAATTATTGATTTTTAAGCTATGATTAAAGACATATTGTATTAATTTTTTCTTACAAGGATGGTTAGGTATAATGTTAGAATCATTTTTTGCTCTTTTTAATCAAAAACAACGTGCAAAAATATCTTTCATGCAGACGGTTTTGACTTGGTTTAAATCCAAAAAATCTGCAAAAGACAAATATCAGTCGTTTACGATCAATGTTCATGCCAAAGAGAATGAAACGTATTATCCCCCTGGAAAGGGTTCTGAACATACGTATAATGCACTTAGACTTCACTCCTTACGTACAAATATCGACCTCAATCATATTACGCGCGAAGAATTGGCGCATTATTTGCGTAAAACCAATAGTGCGCCGTTTCAATGCTCAGGTAATTGTGAGCTTTTGGCCGAAATCGTCATGTACAATCTTCTTAACCTGGAAGGCTATTTCCTATCTGCTCAAAATACATACCCGGTTTGGAAACCAGCAGGGAGTATCCATCGGCAATTGTTTGGACAATATATCAATCCTGTTTATGATTCTTCCGTTGATGAAGGACAGATCAAACCAACGGGGAAAAAATCTGATATAAGATCAAATAGTATTGATCAATTGGAGCAAAGAATATTGGCTTGCCATCGTAAAACAAACGAAGTGTTATTTAAAGTATCAGGCCGTAGACATGTTCCCCTTGTGGGAGATATAGGGCATTGTTTTAATGCGATCATCCTAAAGGATGAACACGGTCAATCGAGCGTTCAATTTTTGGATGCCTGGCTTTCTAATCCCCTACCGTCAAAAGAGTATCTGAGTAACAAATACAAGCCTAATCATTCAGAGCTCACGTTTACCTATGTCTCAGACAAAACGCT
>CAZBSX010000056.1:0-3756 GCA_964494305.1 uncultured Legionella sp.
AAATTTCTAGCAGATTAAAAATTGTGCAATCTTGCGACCAGATCGTACACATGAGCGTGCGAGTATACAATAAATCAAATACAACTTGAAGTCGGAATTGAAATTTAATAGAATATGGCACTTTGCTTTGGAGAATATATTATGCACGCGGTCATCAAAACCGGCGGTAAACAATACCGTGTCAAGGAAGGCGATGTTCTGAAAATTGAACAACTGCCTTTTGATGTTGGGCATGTCATTGATTTTAATGAAATTTTAATGCTCACTGTAAACGACAAAACGACCATCGGTACCCCTTTTATTACAAAAGGCTCGGTGAAAGCTGAAGTGATTTCACAAGGTCGTCACAAGAAAATTAAAATTATTAAATTTCGTCGCCGTAAACACCATATGAAACAAATGGGACATCGGCAAAATTACACAGAAATTAAAATCACTGCAATCGGTGGGAAATAAGAGGATAAGATAACATGGCAACGAAAAAAGCTGGGGGGAGTACCCGTAATGGTCGTGACTCGAACCCAAAGTATCTTGGAGTCAAACGCTCAAATGGGCAGTGGGTGCACGCTGGTGAAATTATTGTTCGTCAACGTGGTACGCGTTTCCATGCAGGTAGCAATGTCGGTTTAGGTAAAGATCATACCCTATTCGCTTTGGTCACTGGATTTGTTAAATTCGTTACGCAAGGTGCATTAAATCGAAAATTCGTTGCAATTGTTCCGGAAACCGCTACGGAATGAAATTTGTTGATGAAGCCGTCATCAAAATCGAAGCAGGTAACGGTGGACGTGGCTGCTTAAGTTTTAGACGTGAAAAGTTCATTCCCCGCGGTGGTCCAGATGGCGGTGATGGCGGCGATGGCGGTTCTATTTACCTTGTCGGTAATCCTGAATTAAATACTTTGATCGATTTTCGCTACCAACGCCACTACAAGGCCGACAATGGTCAAGCGGGTATGGGCGCAAATTGTACAGGAAAAAAAGGGGATGACTTATTTATTCAAGTCCCAATCGGCACCTTGGCGTATGATCTGGATACAGGCGAGTGTTTGGCTGATATTCAATCTTCTCACCCAGTTCTGATTGCTCAAGGCGGCTTTCATGGTTTGGGGAATACGCGTTACAAAAGTAGTATTAACCGTTCACCCCGACAAACAACTATTGGGTCATTGGGCGAAACCCGCCAGATTCGCCTAGAATTGCGTGTTTTAGCCGATGTGGGATTACTGGGTTTACCCAATGCCGGAAAATCCACTCTAATCCGTGCAGTCAGTTCAGCCAAACCTAAAGTCGCAGACTACCCCTTTACCACCTTACACCCTAATTTAGGCGTGATACGTATTGGTACGCATAAAAGCTTTGTCATGGCAGATATTCCAGGACTTATTGAAGGTGCGTCGTTAGGCGCTGGCTTAGGGCATCGATTTTTAAAACATCTCAGCAGAACCTGTGTCTTACTCCATGTTTTAGATCTTGCACCAATGGATGCAAGTGATCCTGTTATTTCAGCTCAAGTCATCATTCAAGAATTGGCTGCGTATAATCCTGACTTACTCACCAAACCACGCTGGTTAGTCCTCAATAAAATTGACCTCATTCCAGAGTCCGAACGCGAAACTCTCATCCAAACGATTATCCAACGCTTAGAATGGACCGACCGAGTCTTTCCCATTTCTGCCATCAGCGCTACAGGTACGCAAGCGTTATGCTATGCCTTAATGCAATTTATGGATGAGCTGAAAGCGCAAACCTCAGATGAAGCCACGTCCGATCCAGAACAAGTTTAGACGCTTGCCAAGCTGCCATCAAAATTGCATGAAATTAGCTCTTGTAGTATAATATGTGATCTTTTATAAAGGGGTTCGTGATGAAACGTTGGTTACTCGGTTTACTGTGTTTTGGATTACTTCATCCTGTATTTGCGTTTGATTTAGAAAAAAAGATGTTCTTATCCGAACACTACTTCGGCTACACCACCAGCTTCGATGTTTCAAGCGAAGAGAGAAAATTAGGCACCATATATCGTCGCGTACTCAGTCTGAAGACTGATTATGATTTCTACGATATCAAAAATAAATTAATTTCATCCGCGGAATCTCATTTCTTTTCGTTTGGCGCACACTTGGATATCTACGACGCAAACAAAATGATCTTAGGCACCGTAGAAGAAAAAGTATTTTCTTGGTTTCCGAGTTTCGACTTGTATTTTCCGGATGGTACTCGATTAGCTCACGCCACCATGAATTTCTGGGGAACAAAGTTTACTTTATACGAAGGAATGGGCACGCATGTGTTAGCCGAAATGTCGCGTGATTTCTTTAGGCTCAAAAATAATTGGACGCTGGACATCAAAGATTTGGATCGCGTTAAAGCACGCCAGATTGATGCACGCTTATTATTGACCGTCTTGGCCGTCCAATGTGACATAGAATATATGGAAAGCTATCGACAACAACGTGAGCGTGCAGGGGAAGAGCGTATAAACCAATGGCTTCGTCCACAAGCACGTGCGTTGGCAGAGAGAAATCCGACTCAAGCAGAACAGGTTGAAAATTTGCATAGTAAATTTTCAGATTTTCTCAAAAAAGAAGACGCATTGAATCAAATCAATTTACCTAATAAACCCAGTCTGAATGCTCTGGCTGTACAATTAGATAAAGACTTTCAACAGCAATATGCGGGCACGATGCTGAATGACACTGAAGCAAGCGAACAATTTGTGAATTACTGTATCAATATCGCAGAATCAGCTGACACAACCCCAGAAACGCAAAAAGCAATCCTCCATTTATTACAAAAAAGATTCACTGAACAAACTAATAAATAATCGTACTATTTGGGATTGTTGGGCCAAGGCCCAACCTACGATTTATACCCATGCGCCACAGACAAGTCGCGGTGCATGGATATAATAAGGTAAAGCGATTTTTATTGCGCTGCTGGTGCAGAAACGTCGCCACCTTCAGTAGTAGCTGCAGGAGCGTCTTCAGAAGGCGCTGCTTGTTGATCTTGATTGTCTTGTTGTTGATTATTGTTGTCTTGTTGCTGATTGTTATTATCTTGTTGATCCTGATTTTGCTCGATTGCGACATCAGACGAACCACCCGCATCAGGTTTTGGAGGTGACGATTCACCGCATGCACCCAGTACCACAGTCATTAAACCGGCCAAAGCCAACATGGTTAAACGTTTCATACTCATCTCTCCGTTATTGTTTTTATTCGAATCACCGCAACTTATCCAAGATTTCCTCAATAAGCGCTTCCACTATGCTTAGATTAATTCAATACCCGTTTTAAGTCCACCAAAAATTCTATCAAAAAATTTACTAAGATGCTATCTTCTATCCAATACGCATGGTTGGCGTCTCATAACCAACCTGTTGCTTTGAAACAAGAGATGCCGAGACTGTCGTACCCAATACATTATTCGCATTGAAATCACTCATTGCGACAACGGCCGCTGTTGACTCAAAGAAACCGAATTCCCGAAACAATGGGTTTTCCAAGCCACATAATTCTTTCTCCTCTTCCTCTACAGGAGAAATATTATTTAAAGATAATGCAATAAATTTATGAATAGGAACAAATGGACTATGAGCGCGCTCGGCGTTGCTGGATAATCCACTAAAATCATCACTCAATTCGGAAGAATCATCACTCACTTCACAAGAATCATTGCTCACTTCACATGAATCATTGCTCACTTCACATGACGTATTGTCTGAAGAGCAGCTATTATTAAAGAAACTTAATTG
>CAZBSX010000056.1:3766-8267 GCA_964494305.1 uncultured Legionella sp.
TGATGGTTACCCGCATTCATGGGGTATGGGTCACTTTTTTGTGTTTTTCCTCTACCGTTCATAATTTCAGTAAGTGCCGAAATATTTCTCTTGACAGAGTGTTGAAATGACAGAAAATCTCTATCAGAGATAGTGATTTGCTGAGTTACCGTTTCTGCGTACTGTACCAGGTTTTTTTGATCTGCTAATTCTCTCATTGTTTTTTTAATGATCCTGTGAGATAAAAAAGAGCATTATAAAGTGTTCTTTATGATCATGGTAGTCATTTTTTGATCATATATTTATTCAGTATGTACTCTGGACGACCCAAAATGATTCCACATTGAATAGATTGAGTATTCATTGTGTTTTCTATGCGGATCTTCTAGAATCACAGGTCTAATTCAAATAACTCAATGACTTCAGGGTGCACATCTTTGGCTAAACCATCCGATACTGACGCAATGATTCGCATTCGTGGAGCCAGGACGCATAATCTCAAATCCATTAACGTCGATATCCCCCGCTCACAACTCACAGTCATTACAGGCCTATCTGGCTCGGGTAAGAGTTCTTTGGCATTTGATACACTCTATGCCGAAGGTCAGCGCCGTTATGTAGAGTCCTTATCAGCCTATGCTCGCCAGTTTTTATCCATGATGGATAAACCTGATGTCGATACCATTGAAGGCTTATCGCCTGCTATCTCCATTGAGCAAAAAGCGACTTCGCACAATCCACGCTCAACCGTCGGGACCATCACCGAAATTTACGATTATTTACGTCTTTTGTTTGCTCGAGTTGGAGAGCCACGTTGTCCCACCCATGGTACGCATTTGCAAGCCAAAACCATCAGTCAAATGGTTGATGAAGTCTTAGCGTTGCCGCAAGAAAGCCGCGCCATGATTTTGGCACCTGTAGTCCGTGAACGCAAAGGAGAACATTTACAAATCTTGCAACAATTGCAAGCCAAGGGTTACATCCGAGCGCGTATCGATGGAGAAATTTACGAATTAGATGATCCGCCCAAGCTATCCTTACATAAAAAGCATTCTATCGACGTGGTCGTAGACCGATTTAAAATTCGACCCGATTTAAGCCAGCGTTTGAGCGAATCGTTCGAAAATGCATTGAATTTGGCCGAAGGATTAGTCAGTGTGGCATCCTTAGACGCGACGTTTCCAGAACAAATATTTTCTGCAAAATTTGCCTGCACTGAATGTGGGTACAGTTTAAGTGAGCTAGAACCTCGCTTATTTTCATTTAACAATCCAGCGGGTGCTTGTCCAGAATGCGATGGGCTAGGCGTGGATCATTATTTTGATCCAGATCGCGTCATCCACGATCCCACCTTGAGTTTGGCAGATGGTGCAATTCGCGGCTGGGATAAACGTACGTTATATTATTTTTCTATTCTAGAGGGTTTAGCACAGCATTATGATTTTTCTGTAACGACCCCGTTTGAGAATTTACCCACTAAGGTTCAAAATATTATTTTATATGGGTCCGGAAAAGATGTGATTGAAATCCATTATCATGGGATGCACTCTAGAAGCGTCACTAAAAAACAACCCTTCGAAGGGGTCATTCCAAATATGGAGCGCCGTTATCGAGATTCTGAATCTAATCTGGTCCGCGATGATTTATCCAATTATTTATCCACCAAACCGTGCACGACATGTCAAGGCGCACGTTTATGCGAAGCTGCTCGCCATGTATTTATCGCCGGACAAACCCTAAATGTCCTCACTGAACGCTCGATTGATGAGTGTTATACGTTTTTTAAAACACTTCACCTTCCAGGGAATCGCGGCGAAATTGCAGATAAAATCAATAAAGAAATCGTTGCACGCTTAGGATTTCTCATGGATGTGGGTTTAGATTATCTCTCTCTTTCACGCAGTGCAGAAACCTTATCGGGCGGTGAAGCACAACGCATTCGGTTGGCCAGTCAAATTGGATCAGGATTGGTGGGTGTCATGTACATCCTAGATGAACCCTCTCTTGGTCTGCATCAACGAGATAATGAACGTTTACTCAAAACATTGGTGCATTTACGCGACTTGGGTAATACCGTCATTATCGTCGAACACGATGAAGACGCGATCCGCAGCGCTGATTTTGTGTTGGATATCGGTCCAGGCGCCGGAGTACACGGCGGCGAAATCGTAGCTTCTGGACGACCAGAAGACATCATCCATAATCCCTCATCACTCACTGGACGGTACTTGGCAGGGCTTGAATCCATTCCTATCCCAGCACAACGCACACCTTTACGTGCGGATCACTGTATTCATCTGCGCGGCGTCACTTGTCATAATTTACAAGATGTTGAGGTCAGCATTCCATTGGGTGTCATGACCTGTATTACTGGCGTCTCGGGATCGGGTAAATCGAGCCTGATCAATGACAGTCTTTATCCCAAAGCTGCGAATTTGTTGAATCGTGCCAAATTATCAACCGTAGCAACCATGGACAGCATTGAAGGGTTAGAATTATGCTCTGGCGTCATTGATATTGATCAAAGTCCCATTGGTCGTACACCGCGATCTAACCCAGCGACCTATACCGGCATCTTCACCCCCATTCGTGAATTATTCGCCAATACCCCAGAATCGCGAGCGCGCGGTTACTTGCCAGGTCGCTTTAGTTTCAATGTCCGTGGAGGCCGCTGCGAAGCCTGTCAGGGTGATGGGTTAATCAAGGTGGAAATGCATTTTTTGCCTGACATTTATGTCGCATGTGATGTGTGTCAAAGTAAGCGATACAATCGTGAAACTTTAGAAATCCAATACAAAGGGAAATCGATTCACGAGGTACTCAATATGACTGTTGAAGAAGCCCGTCAATTTTTCGATGCAGTACCCGTGATTGCGCGCAAATGTCAAACCCTCATCGATGTGGGGCTCGCGTACATTCGCCTCGGACAAAGTGCGACCACCCTATCTGGCGGAGAAGCCCAGCGCATCAAATTAGCGCGTGAACTCTCTAAACGGGGTACAGGGACTACGCTTTATATTTTAGATGAGCCGACGACTGGATTGCATTTTCAAGATATCAAACTCTTATTATCCGTGCTAACTCGCCTTCGTGATCAAGGCAATACGATTGTGATCATTGAGCATAATTTGGATGTGATTAAATCTGCAGATTGGATCATCGATCTGGGTCCCGAAGGCGGTCATCGTGGTGGAAAAATCATCGCCATCGGCACCCCAGAAACCGTCGCTGCAAATCCGAAATCCTACACCGGACAGTTTTTGAAAAAATATCTGTTGTAGCATTGTATGCTTACCCTTGAGAAACACCAATCGATTCAATATAACTGATATCCGTTTGCAATTGTGCCGCCTGTAAGCGCAGTAATTGCGCAGCATCTCGACAGCCATTTTGGCCTGCTTTGATTAACCAATTTTTTGCCTCTTGGTTCGTACATTCTTTTGCAACACCTGCTAAGCAAAATTTAGCTAATTGATATTGAGCTGTCGGGTAATTGCGACGTGCCAATTCCGCATAATAACTCGCTGATTTTTGCAGATCGGGCGATACACCAGTACCCAATTGGTAAATACGAGCTAAAGCAAGAATGGCATTGCCTTGACCAAGCGCTGCAGCTGATTGGTAATACGTCACTGCATCCTTGATTGTACCTTGTGGATTCAGTCCTTGTTCGGACAGCCAACCCAATTGATACATTGCATCAGGATTATTCTGCAGTGCTGCTTTGTTCAGCCAAGACAAGCTTTTTTTCATTTTATGTTGCTGAGCGTACAGATTCCCCAACGACACCATCGCCTTGACCACCCCTTGATTTGCTGCAATCAAATATAATTCTTGTGCTTTTTCAACATCGGTAGGTTGACCTTTGCCTTTTTCATAGATCAGACCTAAATCATAATTCGCAATGGGATCCTCTAAATCAGCAGCATGTTGGTACGCATTAAAAGCACGGGGATAATCATCGTTTTGAGTTTCATCTAAAAATCCGTAAGCAACTGCTGCTGGCGCGTAATTCTCTTGTGCAGCAGCATACCATTGTTTGGCCAACGCATAATCGGGCTCCTTTCCAATCAGACCGAATTGATACAGTCTGCCCAACAAATACTGTGCTTCTTTTTGTCCTTGATTTGCAGCCATGGTATACCAGGACAATGCCTGATTGTAATCAGGATTCACCCCAATCCCTTGCTCAAACAAATAACCAAGTTTTAATTGTGCAGATTGATCGCCTTGTTTCGCAAATTGTTCATACAATATTCGGGCTTGTCGTAATTGATCGACAGAACTTGTTTGCGACATGTAATAATCGGCTAGCCCTAAGCCCGCACGACTCAAACCCAATGCCACCGCTTTCTCTAAATAAGGTAAAAACGGTGAATTTTGACTTTGCTTCAACACCGCCAAATTATAGTAGGCAGGTGCAAAGTTTTTTTCCGCTGCAAATTGTAAATAATCCGTCGCTTTCTCAAGATTTTTTGCAATGCCAACACCTTCCGCTGCATACGTCCCCAACACAAAAGCA
>CAZBSX010000057.1:0-8185 GCA_964494305.1 uncultured Legionella sp.
ATTACGACCTTTGTCCAATCGCTTCGCTATCTCACGCGCAAAATCATCAATCGCTTGATCCAATGGGCTCACTTCTGGTTCAAATGAACCTCGGTTACTCCCACTTCGATAATGACCAGGATGATCCATCGTCAAATCATGCACTTTCAAACGATTTTCAGGATGCGAAATTTCATCAACCAACGCCAAATGTTTATCATGGCGATCGTATTCATAAATTCGACAATCATTCGAATTGGCAAGCATAATCCATTTCATGGTGTTACTCCCTATTTTGCTTCTATTGTTTTAATTATAGACAACAAAACGTTTTTGTTCAAATTTTTATCAAAAATAATACATGGGGTAACTCACACTTCATGGGTAAAAAAACAACACAAATGATCTTTAATTGATCTTGATATGCAAATAATATTCATTTAAAATCAGTTGGCCAAAATAGTAGACATATCAACCCGAATTAAACAGAGAAAACCATGGCAAATGATAGAATAGAGAGAATCAGTCGCCTCCGTGCAGCACTGCCCTCCATGCTAGCCGACAATACACCGTTTCGTATAAAAGCATTCATGGTGGCCACTGTTTGCTTGCGCGCCGGATTCTCGTCCTTGTCCATGCCAATTTTAGGGATGGTACTGAATCAACGGTTCAGTGCGACCCAGAACTTGTCGATACAACAAAAAGCACTCGTGCCTGCCATACTTTTCTTAATATGCGCTCCCGCCAGAGTTTGGCTATTATGGAATACCTCAAAACCACGAGTCTCTGGATCAGTCAATGCAGAAATGAACAATACACTCCGTGGGTTCTTTCGCCCAGACATCCACCGCTCGCTATTAGCAATAGCAGGAAATCAAGCCAGTCTTGCAAACTCTATCTTAGTAAGTACGGCAATCTTGGACCAATCACCTCTGATTGCGCAATGGATCGGCATTACAATTTTTGTGAAATTATGTTACATCGTCGATATTCTCAACGAAGTTGTAGATGGCTTTGAGAATCATGTAGCAACGAGAAGACGGAGCCATGACTATATTGCTGCATTCTCAAAGCAGCCCTACGTTGGGACATTGTTCCGTACCACTTATTATAGACGTCCGGTACGCGAATTGTATCCCGCCCTCCATGGTATGATAGGAGCATTTGCTGTGGCCCAAACTTCAAAATCGTTGCTTTCCAATCAACTCATCGCTATACGCGTCATCTTAGCCGCAGTGACCTACTTAGGTTGCGCCCATTTTACGCGATCTAAGCTTGCACGATACAGAGATAATCTTCAAGCCGCAGGCGAACAGGTTGCTATAGATAATAGCCTTATTCAGTCATCCGTTGCACCCATACACTACCTAGGAAAAGTCATTAGCGGAGAAATTCTAGTCGATATCCTCACGCAATTAAAACTGTCACCCCGGGCTAGCATTGTGATTACCTTAGCATTTGCCGCATTAGGGATTACAGCTGTATACATTAAAGTTTTTCATACCTATATCAGTAGCACTCATCTACAAGCTCTAGCGTCGGGTCAAGAAGGAATCGCAATGAACTATCTGCTGGGACACCAGCATGCCGCTCAGATAGCACCGAAGCTTGAAATAGCAATGGCTTGTGTTGCAATTATCATAGGGATTAAAGAAGCTTTTTCTAACATATCTGTCTTGCAACAGGAGTATGAGCAGGGCGCCCAACACATCACACCTTACGAGATTGAACAACTGGACGATGAAGTAAATGATGATGTTGTGGCATTCAGTCCACAGCCACAATCTGCCCTATGCTGAATGCCATTGTTGATATCAGGCGAAGTCAGCCCCCTCATGCAAATCGTGCATCAATTTGTTGTGCCAAACGTTGGTGGATATTGTCGAATCCGCGATTCGACATCACCAAAATCGCATCGCCTGGCTTGACCATTTCTTCTACCGCACTAATAATATCTGCGGTCGTATCACAAATTTGGTGAGGAAATTGCCATTGTGAGGCAAGATCGTCTAAAGAAAAGTCGGGCTTTAAAAAATAAGCACCATCGACCTCGTCAAACGCATGAACCAAAGCATCATGATGGACGCCCATCCGCATCGTATGCGAACCAAATTCCAGCACTGCGAGCACTCGCTTGTGGCGTGCACTGTTTTTTAACGCATGTATGGTTTTAGTGATGGCGGTAGGATGGTGCGCAAAATCATCATAAATACAAATTCCATGCCGATCAGATTTCACTTCTAAACGACGTTTTACTGGCATAAATGACGCCAATGCGCGTGCTGCAGTTTCGGGCGCAACGCCGGCGCGCGCGCATGCTGCAATTGCAGCCAATGCATTTTCAATATTGAATTGCCCGATGACCGACCAATTCACGTCTGTCACCGATTCATTATTCAAAAATACCCGAAACGACCGACCACTGGCATCGAGTAATTCTGCGCGCCATTGCGCATCGCCACCAATACTAAATTGGGTCAAATCAGAATACAAACCCTGCTGAATCACCGATCGTAATGCATGATCCGCTTTCGGGGTAATCACCAATCCTTTAGGGGGAATCGTCCGCATCAAATAATGAAATTGCTTTTGAATCTCTGCTAAATTCGTATAGATGTCTGCATGATCAAATTCTAAATTATTCAAAATTGCAACTTCAGGCCGATAATGCATGAATTTCGGTCGCTTATCAAAAAACGCCGAATCATACTCATCAGCTTCGATCACAAACCACGAGCCTGAGCCCAAGCAAGAACTGCTATCAAAATTGGTTGCGACACCCCCAATTAGAAATCCAGGTTCTAATCCGGCCTGAGATAAAATATGCGCTACCATCGATGTGGTCGTTGTTTTACCATGGGTCCCAGACACCGAGATCACACGGTATTCAGATAAAATATGTTGGGCTAACCATTCCGGTCCTGAGAAATAGGGAATTTTTGCGTCCAATAAGCATTCGATCGCCGGGATGCCACGTTTCATTGCATTCCCAACAATCACGACATCGGCTTTAAGCATATCCGTGCAATCGTCATAACCTTCAGTCCATTGAATGCCTTTATCGTGCAGTAAATTAGAAATGGGGGGATAACAATTGGCATCACTCCCCGTCACTGTATGTCCTTTCTCGCGTGCCAAAAAGGCCAAACCTGACATAAATGTGCCACCAATCCCCAACACGTGTAAATGCATATCTACTCCTTTGATGCTGTATATCAATCTTCACTCGTCATTGTAAACCGGCGTAAACTGGACACATAATGACAGGCACATTAATGGTTTGTTTTATCAATACCCACTTGCTGCACGACTGGCTTCAACCAAGGGCCAGAAATTTTATACGTGTAGCCGGAAATTTTTTGCATCCCTTTTGAGGCTAAACTGGACAATGCCCAAGTTGCAAGACCTGCAACAGGCCCGCCGGTAATCGTCGCCACTACGGGCAAACTGGTGGTGATGTAGGGTGACATTTTTAAATCCAAATCATAGAGTTGATTGATCAAATCCAGATCGCCTGTCATCGTCCCATGCGCGACTGGCCCATCAATAAAACTATCTTTGGTTGTCATCACACCCTTATCAATGACAAAGGTTCCTTTAAATACATCAAATGTATATCCTTGATGCGCCAAATCACTAAAATCTAATTTTAATCGGCGTGGAATTGTCTGTAAACTCAAAATACTCAACAATTTTCCGAGACCTAATTTCGCCTCCGTTTCTCGATCCAGATGACTGATTCGGCCATCTTTTACCACTAGGTTCATATCTCCAGTCAAGTTCTTTAGAGAAAAATTGTAGAAAGTTCCAGGCCATTTTCCTTTGAAATCGATCTGCCCATAATGCGCGTGCACTGCAGGCGTAAGATGCCATCGCTCAAACATTTTCGCCAGATTATCTAAATGAAATTGAGCTTCAATCTTGGACGTACTTTTTTTATTATCGTCTATAATCCAATCCCCTTGCACGCTAAGCTGGTACTCTGGGGTTCGAATTGTACATCCATTCAAGATCCAATGACCAGGATGACTTGAGGAATTCAAATCAAGTTTGCCCAAGTCCGTACCCTTATAAGTGATCTGATCAATAGAAAGATCTAGATTGGGAATAGTTTCAATATTCGGTTTCCACGGCGTCTTGGATGAGGGTTGCAGCACGTCAAGATTCAGCGTATTCACATGACCAGACAGAGTATCCTTCGCCCAATTATACGTAAAATCACCTGAAAGTTCTTTTTGTAATAGATTAAAAGACCATTGTTTCGGCGTCATTTGATGTGCTTTCAGTTTGACCTGATCATACGTCATTCCTGAATAAACGACTTTATCAATTGCTATATCGACATCATGTAAACTATCCAAAAGTGACGCTGAATTAGATGTTTTGGGCCATTTTTTCCAAATTTTCTGCCATTCATTCACATTCACATCAGCCAGAGTCCCACTGATCCGTAATCCGGACTGATTCGGTTGTACTGTCCCAGCACCCAAATGCAAATCTCCATTGGTCGTCCAATTGTTTTTGCTGGTTTGTTTCATCGTAAAACGGCCGATCAAGCGTTCTGCATACTTTAAATCAAAATCCATCCGATGCTTTGGTAAAAAATCGATATTAATGGTGAGCGGTGCAATCTCAGTCAGTGATTTCCCCAAGGGCTTGGGCAAATTCACGGCCATTCCGACCAAAGAACTATTGATACACAATTTATCGTTTTGGGTATTTTCCGGATAAACTGTCCATAGACCCGTAACAATTAATTGCCCTTGCAGCAACGAAAATGCCGGATGATGAAGCAAGTTTTGCAAATAATCAATTGCAAGCTCACCTTCAAATCGCAACTCAGTCGCCGCTTTCGGTTCTAATAAAGGCTGAACCCGTAAGGTAAACGGATACGCATCCAAAGTCCCATCTAATCCCCCAGAGGTCAATCCATATTCATTAAACGCTAAACGTCCTGTGACGTCTGTAAACATTGCGGGCTTATCGCCGACATCCACCGCAACTGTATTTTGCGCAAAATCCAGATGACCGGTGGCGAACACATGGTCTGATTCGGGATAGAGCGGAACTTCAAGATTCAGATCTAATCCCAATGGATCTTCAATGGTCATACCACGCCAACGCGTGAATCGTTGCCGCAATGGACTCGCAAACACATAGGCTTTAATTTGATCTCCGGGCGCTTTCACCGCACCATGCAATAAAAATACTTCTTTGCCCAAACCAATATCAGGCACCGATAAATTGACTTGGTGGACGGCAACTCCAGCCAAATTCGCCCGATCGATTTCGGCCGACAACGTTCGTCCCTTGACCCGAATATCCGCATTGATATCAGCATTCATTGGCCAATCTTCGTTGATGAGGATATCCACGCCATTCACGTGTGATTGGATTGAAAAGTCACCCGTGTGATTATCAAAAGGAAAATCGGCTAAAGGCCCCGCAATCTTCAGATGCCCACTGGCATGAGCAATCCGGGGAATCCCATGTTTTAGCCAATAATCTAATTTGGGTTTCAGTCCCTTACCGGGAATATAAGGCAACCAGAATTGCGCAGCCTTCGCAGCGAAATCCATTTGCAATCTTAAATGAGCGGCAGCGCCCAGCGGATCATCTAACGCACCCGAAGCACTCAAGACCAAATTCGGGTGGCTGAGCACCAATCGATCTAAACTCAAGCGCAGTCCTTGACTTAATTCTTTCCAATCCAGGGATGCATTCAATGTATCCAATACAATAGGTACTAACGGTTTATGCAAACTTAGAACAGTGTGCTCACTATCTAATTCCAAACGACCTTCCGTCGGTTGCCAATAGAGCACACCGGACAATTCAGTTAAGCCCGGAATCTCACCTTTGGCACGCCACGACAAATGCGAAAAGCGAGTCAGCAGATCGCGTAATTGTCCATTTTGCCAGGAGAGCTCCGTATCATGCAGCTCCCCTTTTGGCTTTAAACGCAACCAAGGCTGCATTAATTTTGGCCACGGCAAATCGGTGAGTAGTAATTGCCTGAAAGGTAAAGCTTTGATGTACGCATGATAATCTGAAGTCAATTCACGGTATTCAAACATAAACGCATTTTCGGGCCATTCTATCCCATCCAGATCGAATAAAAACTGATCGCAGGTAATCCGCCAGCCATGCGATAAACGCTGCCAGGCTAGATTTCCGGTTACGGTGGGTAATTTTCTTGGAGCAGTGCGACTGGGTTCAATGATGGCCATATCTCGTAATTCCACCACTGACTGTGCTTGTTTTATCTGTCCACGCCGCATCTCTAGCCAAGCATCCATACTGCCGATGCCATGCTTAATTTGGACTGGAATTTCTGGATATAGTTTCTGGGTTAAGCGCAAATCACCATTGCTAAGCGACACATACACTTGGCCAGAAGATTTCGAAAAATCGTTTCCTTCTAAGGTCAAATTTGCAATAACCATCATCTGAGTTCCCAATTGACCAGCCAGGGTTGCTTTCGAGTAAATACGGTAATGTTGCGCGTGATGCTCTGCTTTAATCAGAAAATTCCGCAACGGAATCTGCGTGCCATCTTGCAAGGTAATATCAGCGGATACTCGTTTAATGACTAGTTTTTCCTGGGTCAATAACATGCCGAAAAATGCCAAAGCATTTGATTCAGTGGATACCGCTGAAGACGCAGTCGGCAAATCAAAATCTTCAAGATGCCAGGCATCGTCACGTTGTTGAAGCTTAAAATGGGCCTCATCAATATACAATACACCAGGCTGAATCTGCCAATGGAGCAATGAGCCGAAGATATTAACACCCACCATGACTCGATTAAAATGCAGGACATGTCCTTGAGTATCGCTAATGGCCACTTGATTCAATCTAAGTACTGGGGTCATCCAATACCATGAGGTTTCGATATCATGAATGGTGATTTTTTTCCCAGTCCACACGCTCAATTGCTGTTGAATTTGGCTACGATACTGCTTCACCCACGGCGTCATTGCACGAAACAACGTGAACACAATAGCCATAATCACTAAGAAGATAGCCAGCATAGTCCAAATATGCCGAAATACTTTGAGCATCCCAATTTTTGTGATTCGTGTGAGGATTCGGTGCCCAATGTTTTGAATCTGGCGCATCATTGATGCACCACATCAACACCCACAGGAGCATGAAATTGAAATAACCGAGCAGGCTCAGGTTGGTTAATTCGAATAGCAGATAAGTGGATAACAGTATGTTGGCCCAATTGGTCATCCAGTTCGATTGCAGACAATACGTCCCCCTTGAAGCGCAGCCGGACGCGTTCAAAATTAGACTTAGGCGATTTTGCGTGTAAATCGAACACATCCATCGATTGATGAGGAACTGAGGTTACGGTAAAATCACGCCGCACAGCATCATCTGACTGACTGAGAAACAACGCGCCAGCAGCCCCCAATTTTTGCGTTTGCTTGCTGACCGTGACTTGCTCTAATTCCACATCGTAAATCCAAACATTCTTTCCATCAGCCACAACCGTTTGCGCCATAGGTTGCTTGGTTTGCCAACGAAATCGGTTGGGACGCGCTAATACCATCACGCCAGAACTGCTTGCGATCAACCGGTGTTTTGCTCGAATGGTTTGTGAAAAATGAGCATGCATCGTACGAATTGCAGACAATTTTCTTTGCACCAATGTTTCGGGGGATTCCGTGGTAGCATAGGCTACGCAGGTCAATAATCCAACCCATACCATTGCGCTCGTCAAGAAAATTCGCTTAATCATGTGTGGTACTCGCACCAACCAAAACGTCTCGAAATCCCCCTTCCAAAGGGCCAACCAAACCACAGCGCTCCATTTCTTCAACCAAGCGCGCTGCTCGGTTATAACCAATTTTGAAGCGCCGCTGTACCGACGAAACACTGGCTTTGCGTGTTTGCATGATAAACGCAACCGCTTCATCATAGAAAGGATCCACATCTTCTATATTTGATTTTTCTTCGCCCAAATCACCGTCTAGGGAATCACCTACGATCTGAGTAATCTGTTCAATATAATCAGGAACACCTCGTGCACGCCACGCGTCAGCGATTCGATGGACTTCTTGATCATCAACAAAAGCACCATGAACGCGCAACGGCGCACCTGTTCCGGGGGCTAAAAATAACATGTCGCCATGACCTAATAATTGGTCCGCACCTTGTTGATAAAATCGAGAGAGAACCCATCGGAGTCAGGCAT
>CAZBSX010000058.1:0-8137 GCA_964494305.1 uncultured Legionella sp.
CAGAGGGTGGACCAAATGCGGCGCAATTTGCATGAGGATACGTTGTTCTTCTAAAGATTGGTGAACCAGGCGAAGATGATATTGCTCTAAGTAACGTAGACCACCATGAATGAGTTTACTGCTTTGCGATGACGTGTGTGCAGCGATATCGTCTTGTTCGCAGACCAAAACGGATAGTCCTCGTTGGGCAGCATCGGCGGCGCATCCAAAGCCATTGATGCCACCGCCAATCACTACGATGTCATACAACATCGCGTTGCTTTTCTCCAGTATAAAACTGTCGAGGACGGCCAATCTTTGCTGGCCCAGCAGTCATTTCCATCCAATGTGACATCCAACCTACTGTTCTGGCTAGAGCAAAAATTACCGTAAACATATTGGTCGGAATGCCAATGGCACTGAGGGTTAGTCCTGAATAAAAATCGACATTAGGATAGAGTTTCTTCTCAATGAAATAGTCATCTTCTAAAGCAATTCGTTCTAATTCCAATGCAAGTTTAAACAAAGGCTCTTCTTTCGCTCCAACCGCATTGAGCACTTCGTAACATGTAGCGCGCATGACTTTGGCCCGTGGATCATAACTTTTGTACACCCGGTGGCCAAAGCCCATCAAGCGGAATTTATCATTTTTGTCTTTTGCACGTTTGAGGTATTCTCCAATTTTGCTGACATCACCAATTTCTTTGAGCATATTTAAGCAGGCTTCATTGGCACCGCCGTGTGCGGGACCCCAGAGTGCGCCAATGCCCGCTGAAATACAGGCAAATGGATTGGCGCCAGTTGAACCCGCCAAACGCACCGTTGAGGTTGACGCATTTTGTTCATGATCTGCATGTAAAATAAAAATGGTATCCATCGCTTTGACCAGCACGGGATTGGGTGCGGTATTTTCACTAGGCACACCGAACATCATATGTAAAAAGTTTTCGGTATAGGACATCTTATTTTGAGGGTACATATACGGCATACCAATGGAGTATTTGTAACTCATGGCAGCCAAGGTCGGCATTTTGGCAATCAAACGAATGGCTGAGGTATAGCGGTCGTTTTGATCCGTGAGATCCATTGAATCGTGGTAAAACGCGGATAAGGCACCCACAATTCCGACCATAATCGCCATCGGGTGTGCATCACGCCGAAAGCCATTCAAAAATTGATACATCTGTTGATGGACCATCGTATGATTATTAATGAGTTGGCGAAAGGCCGTTTGTTCAGTTTTTTTGGGTAGTTCGCCATTGAGTAAAAGATAGCAAATGTCGAGAAATGTTTTTTTCTCCGCCAATTGATCGATAGGATAACCACGATAGAGGAGAATGCCTTTATCGCCATCAATGTAGGTGATTTTGGATTCACAGGCTGCAGTAGACATAAATCCTGGGTCAAAGGTGAAGAACTCATGCTCGCCTAGTGTACCAATGTCAATCACATCATTACCCATAGTCGGATGATAGATCGGTAATTCAACAGCGTCATGTCCTTCGATGGTTAATGTTGCTGACTTTGATTGCATACAGAATCCTTAAATGTAAAGCTTTGATTCGTAATCTTACCTAAATTTACGAGTAGGATCTACATTGATGCGCCATCTGCACAGTAAACGCGTCTAGGCTTATGCAATCATTTTTTGAAAGATAACCCGTAAATTGATGATTCGATAGAATTGATTGACGAAAATACAATATAAAAACAAAATATAGGGAGGCCTTGTGTTATGCCGCCAACTATCACTTCTGCCTCAATAACGCTCGTTACGCAAGTCGACTCTCCTCAGGGTATACGCGAATCTGTCATCGGAAGTTTTCAGTATCATCCGATTGATTCATCTAATCAACCCGACCATTATACGGCTTCTATTCACTTAATAAGCGCAACTTGCTTGGGTGATTTGAGGTTTGAGGTAAAAAAAGAAGAGATTACGAATGGGACTCAAACGTTTCAATTACCCTATGTGTACATTACGTATATGGCCAATAACTCTCAATATACACACGTGGGTAACGCATTACATGAGCTAGCCTTTCGTGTCAGCTTATTATTAGGGTGTGAAGGAAGAATTAGACTAGATGCAGTTTGGGGTTCCGACTATTTTCATTATTCAAATGGGTTTAGATATGAAGATGTAAGAGACGCGCACTATCTTCTGCTCGCAAAAAAACTTATCGAAGCTGAGGGTAAGCGAATCAATAGTATTGATGGTGGTCGTTATTGTTATTTACCGCGCAAAGCGATTGAAGCAAATTTAGAAAAATTTGGTATAACGCACGCTTTACCCTATTTTGAAACTGAAAGCGCGGAAGCTCGCATTGTCTTAAAGCATGCAGATATTATTATGGCCGCAGCCCAGAAAAAAAGCTTGCTCATTTATATCCTACTAGGTTTGAGGGAAGATTATGGGTTCAGAGGTGATATGCCACTTCCTAAAAAAGAGATAAGACTCTGGACATCAATTGCTACGCAAGAACATCAATATCGGGCAAATAATCCATCCCTATTTTGTAAGGGAACAAGACATATTTTGGACGAAACCTCTCGTTTAATTCTAGAGCATGCGCCCTATGTGACGGCTGAGTCAGAGTTATTATTGATGAAAATTTTTCTGGGTGGTTTCCTGTTTGCCATGGTTTATCAAGATGTTGCTTATCAGGCACAAGCACGGTATGGTCATGAGTTTTTGATTTCTGATCATGGATCACTCTGGGGTAGCCTAACAAGGATTGTCGACAAAAAACTCAATCATGGTGGTAGGTGAGCAAATTAAAGCGCTTGATCAAGAAAAATATAAGCTATTTTATCCTCATTTAGCGGCTATTCCAGAAATCAATGCATGTCTTGGCATGATGTGCAGCGCAACAAATACAGCATCTATTTAGTTAATATTGCCTCTATTGTCTTATTTTGATGGGTTTACCGTGCTTCATCTGTCCTCTTATCTTGATATATGGTACACTACAACATAGAATTTTCGAGACTTTCGCAAAGAGCGTAATTATGGTTTATTCAGCAAAAGAAGTGATTCCAGTCAACATTGAAGATGAATTAAAACAGTCGTACTTAGACTATGCGATGAGCGTAATTGTTGGGCGAGCGTTGCCTGATGTACGGGACGGTTTGAAGCCGGTTCATCGGCGTGTGCTTTATGCGATGAGTGAACTCGGAAATGATTGGTCAAAACCCTATAAAAAATCTGCTCGTGTCGTCGGGGATGTGATCGGTAAATACCACCCGCATGGGGATACTGCAGTTTACGATACGATCGTGCGAATGGCCCAAAATTTTTCGATGCGGTATATGTTGATCGATGGCCAAGGAAACTTTGGTTCGGTTGATGGTGATTCACCTGCTGCGATGCGATACACCGAAATTCGAATGTCCAAATTGGCGCATACTTTATTGGCGGATTTGGATAAAGAAACAGTTGATTTTAGTCCTAACTACGACGGCACTGAATATGCACCGATGGTGTTACCTGCTCGAATTCCTAATTTATTGGTCAATGGTTCGTCTGGGATTGCAGTGGGGATGGCGACGAATATTCCTCCGCATAATTTAACCGAAATCTTAGACGCAGTGCTTGCGCTGGCCGAAAATCCTGAGATGACGATCGATGATCTCATGAATTTTGTACCAGGACCTGATTTTCCAACCGCGGCCATCATCAATGGTCGTGCTGGTATTATTGAAGCCTATCGTACTGGGCGTGGACGTATTTCGATCCGTGCCAAAATCGATATCGAAAATGACGAAGGGCAGCGGCATGCGATTATCATTCAAGAATTGCCGTATCAAGTCAATAAAGCGCGACTCGTAGAGCGTATTGCAGAATTGGTGCGTGATAAAAAAATTGAAGGTATTTCAGGATTGCGCGACGAATCTGATCGACAAGGCATGCGCGTCGTGATCGAGCTAAAGCGTGGTGAAATTGCGGAAGTGATCTTGAATAATCTATATATTCATACGCAAATGCAAGTTGTCTTTGGGATTAATATGGTGGCCTTAGTCGATGGTCAACCGAGGACGCTCAATCTCAAACAAATTTTAGATTATTTCTTGAAGCATCGTCGCGAAGTGGTTACGCGTCGTTGTATTTTTGAACTCAAAAAAGCACGCAATCGTGCGCACGTGTTAGAAGGGCTGGGCATTGCTTTGGCCAATATTGATGAAATGATTACCATGATTAAGCAAGCGGGCACACCGCAAATTGCCAAAGATAACTTGTTAGCACGCCCATGGCAACCCGGTTTGGTGAAATCCATGCTGGAAAAAATTGGCGGAGATATTTGTCGTATTGATGAATTGCCTAAGCATTATGGTTTGAGTGACGAAGGATATCGCTTATCACCCGAGCAAGCACAAGCAATTCTAGATTTGCGTTTGCATCGATTGACTGCATTAGAGCAAGATAAAATATTAAATGAATATGAAGGTTTATTGGCAGTGATTGTCGATTTACTTGGCATTCTGAGTTCTCCTGAACGTCTCTTGAAAGTGATTTGTGATGAGTTACTGGAAGTCAAAGCCCAGTTTGGTGATGTGCGTCGAACTGAAATTATGGCATCACAAGAAGATTTAACTATTGCCGACTTGATTACCGAGGAAGATGTGGTGGTGACGCTATCACATCAAGGCTATGTGAAATACCAGCCTATTTCAATGTACCAATCACAGCGCAGAGGTGGTAAAGGCAAATCGGCGACCAATGTGAAGGACGAAGATTTTATTGATAAATTAGTCATTTCTAGTACGCATGATACGCTGTTGTGTTTCTCGAATCATGGCAAACTCTATTGGTTAAAAGCTTATGAACTGCCATTGGCAAGTCGAATCTCTCGTGGTAAACCCATTATTAATATTTTGCCATTGGCCGACAATGAATCGATTAATGCGATGTTGCCAGTCCGCGAGTATGAAGAAGATAAATTTGTGTTCATGGTGACCAAGCGAGGTACCGTTAAAAAAGTACCTTTATCTGCATTTTCTCGTCGTCGTAGTTCCGGCATCATTGCGATTGATTTGAATGATGATGACCGTTTGGTCGGCGTGGATATTACGGATGGATCGCGCGATATCATGTTATTTTCCGATGCGGGTAAAGTCATTCGTTTTGCTGAAAGTTTGATTCGTCCAATGGGTCGTACTGCACGTGGCGTGCGGGGTATTCGCCTAGCTGACGATCAATCCGTTATTTCCTTGGTTGTCGCGAAACCGGATGGCACAATTTTAACTGCAACGGAATTGGGCTACGGTAAACGGACAAATATCGATGAATACCGCATTACTGGGCGAGGTGGTCAAGGTGTCATTTCTATTCAAGTGAATGAACGCAATGGTGCAGTTGTCCGTGCGATTCAAGTGAATAATGAAGATGAAGCGATGTTGATCACGGATCAAGGGACTTTGGTCCGCTTCAAAGTGAGTGAATTGTCAATTATTGGTCGCAATACTCAGGGTGTGCGTTTGATTAATGTGACACCGGGGGAGCGTGTTGTAGGGATGCAACGAATTGAGGATATTCAAGATGTTCCAGTCGAAGACATCGAAGATCTATAATTTTGGCGCAGGTCCGGCAATGATGCCGGAACCTGTGATGCAGGCTGCTCACGCTGAATGGTTTGATTGGCAAGGGCAAGGCATGTCCGTGGTCGAAATTGGGCATCGGACACCATTGTTTATGGCCATGATGTCGGATGCCGAAGCGTGTTTGCGTCAACTCCTTCACATTCCAGAATCCTATTACGTTCTGTTTCTAGGTGGTGCTGCTCGTACTCAATTTGCTATGGTGCCGCTTAATTTATTGTCTCAACACCGTTCTGGTGGCTATTTAGTGACGGGCGTTTGGTCGGAGATGGCGTTTGAAGAAGCGAAGCGGATTCAGTCGGCGTATTGTATTGCTAGCTCGACGTCAGAAAATTATAGGCAAATCCCCGGCCCGTTACAGTGGCAGATGCAAGATAATACGGGGTATGTCTATTATACGTCGAATGAAACCATCAATGGGGTTCGTTTTCCAGAAGTTCCCAAGTTTGGCGAGCATATCCCGTTGGTTGTGGATATGACGTCGAGTTTGTTGTCTGAGCAGCTGACTATCAGTGATTACGGATTAATTTTTGCGGGGGCGCAAAAAAATATTGCCCCAGCTGGGCTGACTATTGTTATTGTACGCGCTGATTTGTTAGAGCATCTGCCTGAATTACCTATTCCGACTATGCTAGATTATCGTGTGCACGCCACGCAACACTCCTTATATGCGACGCCACCTACGTTTAATTGTTATATGGCGTATAAAATGTTTCAGTGGTTGCAAGCTGAGGGTGGCCTTGAAGTTGTACAGCAGAGAAATCGAGAGAAGGCTGCTTTATTATATGATTACATTGATACATCGTCGTTCTATCAGTGTAACATTGAAAAAACATGTCGCTCTATTATGAATGTCTGTTTTTCGTTGCCAACTGTAGAATTGGAAACCGCTTTTGTAACGCAAGCTGCGCAAGCAGGGTTATACGCACTGAAAGGTCACCGATTAGTAGGGGGGGTGCGTGCTAGTTTATACAATGCGATGCCCAAAGCAGGCGTAGAGGCCTTATTAAATTTTATGACTGATTTTGCTAAGGTACAATGAACATGCAATTGATAGCCCCACCCGTGGTCACACTCGACGGCCCTAGCGGAACAGGAAAAGGTACGTTGTGTCATCAATTGGCAAAAATTCTGGGTTGGCATGTCTTGGATAGTGGCGCAATTTACCGTGCGTTTGCGGTATCGGTATTACAAGATTTGGTGCATTATCCTCACGCGCTGTCGCGTTTGATTGCATTGGCGCAAGCCTTACCCTTACGATTTAATCTGGACGACCCCGATCACCAACTCGTCTATTTAGGTGCGCAAGATATCACGGCATTAATTCGAGCTGAGGATGTTGGGCAAGAAGCCTCTCGGTTGGCTGCATTACCAGAAGTGCGTGCTGCATTGCTTGAACGCCAACGCCAATTTGCTCAGTGGCCGGGCTTGGTGACGGATGGTCGTGATATGGGAACTGTGGTGTTTCCTCAAGCGAATTTGAAAATTTATTTGGATGCATCAGCCGAAGAACGTGCGAAACGCCGCTTTTTGCAATTAAAAGCACGTGGTATTGATGCAAATCTGGCGCAAGTCATCGAAGAACTGTCTGTGCGAGATGCGCGAGATATGGCGCGTCTTTCTGCGCCTCTGATGCCAGCAGTAGATGCCGTACACATCGATACAACTGGATTAACGGTTGTACAAGTCTTAGAAAATATATTACAATTAGCCGCGGAACGGGGATTGTATCATTATCCCCAATCGTAGAGTGTGTTTCAAAATGCACGTCATTCCAGAAAACGGCAATGGCGTAGCGACATGAATACCTTCTGAATCTTAGGGGAAATCACTAGAATGTATTACTACACATATCTTTCTATGATTTTCATGTTTTTAAATTAACCCTTTGTTTTTCTATTTCAAGCAAATAGGATAACAATTTTATGAGTTCTCATTATGTCTGAAAGTTTTAAAGACCTTTTCGAAAAGAGTATTATCGGTGCACAGTTTTATCCTGGTGCAATTATTTCTGCCAAAGTTATTGATATTGATGATGGTTACGTCACCCTAAATGCGGGACTAAAATCAGAAGGCATCGTAGCGATTGAAGAATTTAAAGATAAAGATGGACTATTAGAAGTCACTATTGGTGACACCGTTGAAGTTGCACTTGATTCGGTCGAAGACGGTCATGGTGAGACGTTACTGTCACGTGAAAAAGCAAAACGACAAGAATCTTGGCGCAAATTGTCGAAATCCCATGAAAATAATGAAACCGTAACGGGCTTGATTTCAGGTAAAGTCAAAGGTGGTTTTACTGTAGAGATCGGTACTATCCGTGCATTCTTGCCGGGTTCATTAGTGGATGTGCGCCCAGTTCGCGATTCTTCCTACCTAGAAGGGAAAGAATTAGAATTCAAAGTAATTAAGATGGACATTAAGCGCAACAATATCGTGGTTTCTCGTCGCGCTGTGGTTGAAGAAGAAAGTTCTGCTGATCGTCAAGCATTGCTTGATTCACTCCATGATGGCCAAGTCCTTAACGGTGTGGTGAAGAACCTCACTGATTATGGTGCAT
>CAZBSX010000059.1:0-8061 GCA_964494305.1 uncultured Legionella sp.
GAAGGTGATGTAATGAAAACGAAAAGTGAATTACGAGCCCTGAATGCGGAACAATTACAGGCCGAAATAATGTCTTTACGCAAAGAGCAATTTCAGCAGCGTATGCGTAAAGCCTCAGGCGCCCTGGATAAAACGCATGTCATACGGCAAGTTAGACGAATGATTGCTCGAATTAAAACAATCATCACAGAAAAGGCAGGTAATCATGTCGACAAATGAAGCACAAACCAAAGGTAAAATCCTGGTTGGTACTGTAGTCAGTGATAAAATGCAGAAAACAATTGTGGTCTCTGTTGAACGGACAGTGAAGCACCCTAAATATGGTAAGATTTTACGGCGCAGAACGAAATTGCATGCTCACGATGAAAATCAAGTTTGCAAAATCGGTAATACTGTGCGAATTCGTGAATCACGTCCTTTATCCAAACTAAAAAATTGGGTGCTCGTGGAAGTGATTGCATAAGAGTTTTGTCATAATTGCTTTTAATCGGATGACTGGCCTGGTATAATTAGCAGCCTTTTTCTGATCGAAATATGATCTGGAGAATATAATGATACAAATGCAGACTGTACTTGAAGTCGCAGACAACAGCGGAGCACGGAAAGTAATGTGCATCAAAGTCTTAGGTGGATCTCACCGAAGATATGCACGTGTCGGTGATGTGATTAAAGTATCCATTAAAGATGCAATTCCGCGTAGTAAAGTTAAAAAAGGTGCGGTAATGAATGCAGTAGTTGTCCGAACTGCACAAGGTGTTCGCAGAGACGATGGTTCTCTGATTCGTTTTGATGGTAATGCGGCAGTACTTTTAAACAATCAAAATGAACCGATTGGAACTCGCATTTTTGGACCTGTGACACGTGAACTTAGAGAGCGCTTTATGAAGATTATTTCATTGGCTGCTGAAGTGTTGTAAGAGGAATAAAAAATGAAGCGGATAAAAGCCAAAGATAAAGTCATTGTGATTACTGGAAAATCTAAAGGTCACATTGGTTTGGTGCAACAAGTTAAGGGAGATAAGGTTTGGGTTGAAGGTGCTAACTTAATTAAGAAGCATGTAAAACCTAATCCTCAATTAGACCAAAAAGGCGGGATTATTACCAAAGAAGCGCCGGTTCATGTTTCTAATGTGGCACTTTATAATCCTGCAACCGAAAAGGCAAGTCGCGTCGGTTTTAGGTCTATTGAAAAAAATGGCAAAACAGTGAGAGTCAGATATTTTAAATCCAATGATGAATTGGTGGATGCAGGCTAATTAGGTGAATGTAAATGACCAGACTAAGAGACTTATATAAGAAGACAGTTGTTGACACACTGATGAAAAGATTTCAGTACAAGTCAGTAATGGAAGTCCCGAAAATTGTAAAAATTACTTTAAACATGGGCGTCGGTGAGGCGGTCAATGATAAGAAGGTAATGAATTTTGCAGTTGCCGACATGGCGCTCATTGCTGGTCAGAAACCTGTGATAAATCTAGCTAAGAAATCGATTGCTGGTTTTAAGATTCGCGATGGTTGGCCTGTAGGTTGCAAAGTAACATTGCGTTCGCATAAAATGTACGAGTTTTTAGATCGTCTGATCACAATTACTTTGCCCCGAGTACGCGATTTCCGTGGCTTGAATCCAAAATCATTCGATGGTCGTGGTAACTATAGTATGGGCTTGAGTGAGCAAATCGTGTTTCCAGAAATTGATTTTGATAAAATCGATGTGATTCGTGGTCTTGATATTTGTATTACTACGACAGCAAAGACTAATGAAGAAGGTCGTGCACTTTTAGAAGCCTTTAATTTCCCCTTAAAAGATAAAGCATAGAAAGGATATTTATTGTGGCAAAGAAATCAATCATGCAACGAGAGCTTAAAAAAGCAAAATTAGTTAAGAAGTATCAAGCAAAAAGACAAGAACTTAAAAAAGTGATTAAGTCTGCGACTGATATGGAAGCAGTGATGCAAGCACAAACCGCGTTAGCGCGCTTACCATTAAATTCATGCGCTGCGCGACATAGTACACGTTGCCAACAATGTGGACGGGCGCATGCTGTGTATCGTAAATTTGGATTGTGCCGAATTTGTTTGCGCAACCAATTGATGTTTGGTAATGTAGCCGGCGGACGTAAATCGAGCTGGTAGAAGAATTTTTTTTGGAGAATGAATGTGACAATGCAAGATCCGATTGCTGATATGCTGACTCGAATTCGAAATGGTCAGAGTGCTAAGCATCCTCAGGTTAAGATGCCAGCTTCCATTATTAAGCAGGATATCGTCCGTGTTTTGAAGGAAGAAGGTTACATTAAAGATTTTTATGTTGATGTGGACGAACGGAATATTAAGTCGATTACGATTGATTTGAAATATTATCAAAACAAACCGGTTATTGAGAGAATTCGTAGAATTAGCCGACCTGGTTTACGGATTTATAAATCAGTAAGCGATTTGAATCCAATTCCCGGATTCGGAATCGCAATTTTGTCTACGTCAAAAGGTATTATGTCGCATGTTGCGGCTAAGAAAGCCAATATTGGTGGCGAAGTAATTTGCGAAGTCGCTTGATCAGGAAAAGAGGTATAGGTTATGTCTAGAGTAGCAAAAGCAAATATCACATTACCAGATCGAGTTGAGATCGAAATTGGTGATAAGACAATTACTGTCACTGGACCTAAAGGATCTTTGACGCAGCATTGCAATCATTTGGTTGCTGTAAAGCGCTCAGAGGAAAACAGTAAAGTAATTACTTTTCAACCTGCCGCTAATGACCCGAATGCGTGGGCTCAAGCAGGAACAGTACGCGCCTTAGTCAATAACATGGTCCGCGGTGTTACGGTTGGATTTGAATTGACCTTAGAATTAGTTGGTGTTGGTTACCGTGCTCAAGCAAAACCGGGCGCTATGACGCTTTCACTTGGGTTTTCGCATCCTGTTGAATATGTGCTTGCGAATGGTATCCACGCTGAAACGCCGAATAATACGACTATTATCCTAAAAGGTATCGATAAGCAACTTCTAGGTCAAGTTGCTTCCGAAATTCGTGCTTTTAGACCGCCTGAACCTTATAAAGGGAAGGGAATACGGTATGCAGGCGAAGTCATTGTTATTAAAGAAGCCAAAAAGAAATAGGTGAGATGATGAATAAAGAATTAGCTCGCAAACGAAGAGCAACAAAAACTAGAGCAATTATTCGCAAAACCAAATCACAACGGTTGCGTTTAGTTATCAGTCGATCAAACCCAAATATTTACGCTCAGATTATTGAAACTAAAGAAAATGGTGATTTGGTAAAAGTAGCCGCTTCAACATTAGATAAAGAATTAAAAACGAAATTGCAAGGATCTAAAAAAGACCATGCGTTTCAAGTTGGTAAATTATTGGCAGAACGTGCAAAAGAAATGAATATTGTTGAAGTGGCATTTGATCGTGCTGGCTATAAATTTCACGGTAGAGTTAAAGCTTTGGCTGACGGCGCGCGTGATGGTGGTTTGGATTTTTAAAGGAACAGCGGATATGGCATTTGAAGACACTAAGACAGATGGTTATCAAGAAAAATTAGTTTCTGTGACCCGTACAGCAAAAGTAGTGAAAGGTGGCCGTGTGTTCGGTTTTGCTGTTTTGGTGGTCATCGGCGACGGGAAAGGCAAAGTGGGTTATGGCCGCGGGAAAGCACGTGAAGTACCAGTTGCGATCCAGAAAGCCATGGAACAAGCCAGAAAAAATATGGTGCAAATTCCGCTTGCTGGTGGAACAATTCACCATCAAATTACTTGGAATTACGGCGCTTCAAAAGTATTTATGAAGCCAGCAAGTGCCGGTACTGGTATTATTGCCGGTGGCGCTATGCGTGCAGTACTCGAAGTACTTGGCGTGCATGATATTTTGGCTAAAAATATTGGTTCAACTAACCCTAGTAATATTGTGCGTGCAACGATTGGTGCTTTAACTCATATCGGGACTCCTGATTATGTTGCTGCAAAGCGTGGGATAACAGTTGAAAAACTTTGGGCAGAATCAGCATGAAAAATACAGTTGATATCAAATTAGTGAAGAGTTTGATCGGTAGATTGCCGAAGCACAAAGAAATTGCAAAGCAATTGGGTCTAGGAAAAATTAATTCAGTCGTTGTAAAACCAAACACGCCTGCAATTCTTGGCATGGTGAATAAAATTGCCTATTTGGTCGAATGTAAGGAATCAGTATAATGAATTTAAATACACTGTCTCCAGCACCAGGCTCCAAACCAACCCGACGTCGCGTTGGCCGTGGAATTGGTTCTGGTTTAGGTAAGACGAGTGGCCGCGGTCACAAAGGTCAAAAATCGCGTTCAGGCGGATTTCATAAGATCAATTTTGAAGGCGGTCAAATGCCTATTCAACGCCGTTTACCTAAGACTGGATTCACATCACGAGTCGGTAAAACTATTGATCAAGTTACATTAAATGAAATTGCAATGCTCAATGTAGATGTGATTGATTTGTCGGTATTGAAAGCTGCTGGACTTGTCCGAAAGTCTATTCTTGATGTGAAAGTCATTCTTTCTGGTGAATTAAAGTCTGCTGTCAAAATTAAGGGATTAAGAGTAACCAAAGGTGCCTTAAAAGCTATTGAAGATTTGGGTGGAAGCGTAGAAGCGTGAAATCGAAAAAACAAAACTCAGGTATGGAAACATCACAGGGAGGATTAGCTGAATTAAAGTCTAGACTTATATTTGTGCTGATTGCAATTCTGATCTACCGTCTTGGTGCGCATATTCCTGTACCAGGTTTAGATCCAGAAAAGTTGCTGAATTTTTTCAATCAACAACAGAATACAATATTTGGTCTCTTTAATATGTTTTCTGGTGGTGCACTTTCACGAGTTACAGTGTTTGCAATTGGAATTATGCCTTATATAACAGCATCCATTATCATCCAACTGTTTTCTGTCGTGTTACCTTCATTAGAGCAGCTCAAAAAGGAAGGCGAGTCAGGAAAGCGAAAGTTGAATCAATATACTCGCTATTTGACATTGGGATTTTCGTTAGTGCAGTCATTGGGTATGGCCCGTTGGTTAGCAGGTCAACATATTACATTACATCCTGATTTCTTGTTTTATCTGACTGCAGTGGTCACACTTGTTACTGGAACCATGTTTTTAATGTGGTTGGGTGAACAGATGACTGAAAAAGGAGTCGGTAATGGGATATCTTTGATTATTTTTTCAGGGATAGTCTCGAGTATGCCCAATGCTATTGCGACTTTATTTCAGCAAGTCAAAGAAGGACAAATGCAAATTCTTTCTCTGATTGTGATCGCAGGTATTATGGTTGCTGTAACTGGGTTTGTGGTTTTTATGGAGCGGGGTCAACGCAGAATTCGTGTTAATTACGCGCAGCGAACGCAGGGTCGAAAAATTTATGCTGCACAGACTAGCCATCTCCCTTTAAAAATTAATATGGCAGGTGTTATTCCGCCTATTTTCGCTTCAAGCATTATTATGCTGCCGGCAACGTTGGCGCAGTTTTTTGCGCATACTAAAGGCTTAGGGTGGCTAGCGGATATTGGCATGGCGTTAACACCTGGACAACCACTGTATTTGATTGTGGATGCAATTGCGATTCTATTTTTTGCCTTCTTCTATACAGCACTAGTGTTTAATCCGAAGGATACTGCAGATAATTTGAAAAAATCAGGCGCGTACATTCCTGGAATTCGACCTGGTGACCAGACGATGCGTTATGTTGATACAGTGATGACTCGATTGACTTTGGTGGGCGCGTTGTATCTGGTTTTGGTTTGTTTGGTACCGCAAATATTAATGTTTACCTGGCATGTTTCATTTTATTTTGGTGGCACATCGCTCTTAATTATAGTGGTTGTTGTGATGGATTTTGTTGCGCAGATTCAAGCCCATTTGATGACGCAGCAATATGATTCATTGATGAAGAAGGCGAATTTTAAAGGCGGTAAATTGCCTGGTTTATTATAAATAGGTGGGGATCGGAATGAAAGTTAGAGCATCAGTAAAGCGCATCTGCCGTAATTGTAAAGTGATTAAGCGCAATGGGACAATTCGAGTGATTTGTAAAGACGCGCGTCACAAGCAAAGACAAGGATAAGAAGGTTCGAGTAATTAACCTGATGATGAGTGTTGGGTGTACTTGATTTTAGTGGATTAACCTAGTATTATTGTCTGCCCTTTCGAGGTGCAGCAATTTAAAAAAGTTGGAGAAATAAATGGCTCGTATTGCAGGCGTAAATATTGCAGATCACAAACATATTGTGATTGCTTTAACTTCTATTTACGGAATTGGTTTGCCAACGTCTAAAAAACTGTGCAAGACCTATGATATTGATCCTGCTACTAAAGTGTCACAGCTGACTGAAGCGCAATTAGAATTGCTTCGTAACGAAATTACCAAGATGACCGTAGAAGGTGATTTACGTAGAGTTGTAACCATGAATATTAAGCGGTTGATGGATTTGGGCTGTTATCGAGGTTTACGTCATCGCCGTGGCTTACCTGTGCGTGGTCAGAGAACGAAGACTAATGCCAGGACAAGAAAGGGTCGACGCAAAAGCGCGAATAATTGATTTTATCTAGGATATTTAAATGTCTAAAGCAAAACAACAGAAAACCCGTAAGAAAATTAAGCGAGTCGTGTCCGATGGTATTGTTCACGTACATGCTTCATTTAATAATACGATCGTAACATTCACGGATCGTCAAGGTAATGCATTATGCTGGGCAACCTCTGGCGGCTCAGGCTTCCGTGGGTCGCGTAAGAGCACTCCGTATGCAGCGCAGGTTGCTACCGAGAAGGCATCATTAGTGGCGAAAGAATATGGTATGAAGTCTGTTGCAGTCTTTATTCATGGTCCTGGTCCAGGCCGCGAATCAACTATTCGAGAATTGATTTCTCAGGAATTCAAAATTGTTGAAATTACTGACGTAACCGGTATCCCTCATAATGGTTGCAAGGCGCCTAAAAAGCGTCGAGTATAAGATTTTAGGAGTAGGCGATGGCAAGATACATGGGTCCAAAGTGTAAATTATCCCGACGTGAGGGTACTGATTTATTACTGAAAAGTGGTGTGCGTGATTTCAAATCTAAGTGTCGTTCTGAAAAACTTCCAGGCCAACACGGTGATAAACGTGGTCGCTTGAGTGGGTATGGCGTCCAGTTGCGCGAGAAACAAAAGATTCGTCGTTTTTATGGTGTTTTGGAAAAACAATTCTCTTTGTATTATAAATTGGCCGCGAGCCAAAAGGGTGCAACAGGCCAAAATCTGATGACCTTATTAGAGCGTCGTTTGGACAACGTAGTCTATCGTATGGGATTCGCTAGCACGCGTTCTGAAGCCCGGCAATTGGTTGCACACAAAGCAATTATGGTGAATGACCAAGTTGTGAATATCCCTTCTTATTTAGTGTCAGTTGGTGATGTGATTTCTATTCGTTCTAAAGCCAAAGCGCAAGGTCGAATTCAAGCCGCATTAGCCCTGTCTGAACAGCGTTCGGTGATTGATTGGCTTACTGTTGAATCAGCTAATTATAAAGGATCACTGACAAGATATCCTGGTTTGGAAGACTTGTCCGCAGAATTTAACGTCAACTTGGTTGTAGAACTTTACTCTAAGTAACAATTGGAGAGCTATCCTTATGTATATCGATATTAATGAAATGTTGACGCCAAAAGTTTTAAAAGTACAATCCGAATCTTTGCATCAGTCAAAAATTGTTTTGGAACCTTTGGAACCAGGTTATGGGGATACTTTAGGCAATGCACTTCGTAGAATATTGATGTCTTCTATGCCTGGTTGTGCCATTACCGAAGTTACGATTGATGGTGTTTTGCACGAATACAGTACTATAGAAGGCGTCGAAGAGGATGTGATTAATATTCTTTTAAATTTAAAAGAAGTCGCATTACGGATGACTGTTGGGTTTGAAGCCACACTGACTATTAATAAAAAAGGTCCCTGTGTCGTAACCGCAGGTGATATTGAGCTAACACATGGGGTTGAAGTTGTTAATCCTGAGTTGGTGATTGCGCATTTGAATGAATACGGTAATTTGCAAATGGGACTT
>CAZBSX010000060.1:0-7971 GCA_964494305.1 uncultured Legionella sp.
AGCTCCGCTTGAGACAAGGTTTTGTCCGTAATATTCAATGTAACGCCTAGTCCAAACCCACCCTTCTCGCGCGGGCCAATCGCGACACTGCATTGTACCTTTGCATGTGACGCATCTTGTTTATGTTGTTTGGCAACAAACTCCAACGCACCACCAAAACACGCCGCATAACCAGCTGCAAACAGATGCTCTGGTGTTGTAGTATGGGGTTTTTCTTCTCCACCCATCGCCTTAGGCAGAGATAAATTCACTTTTACCGAACCATCCGTTGTTTCACTATGCCCATTTCGACCACCTTCTGCTGTGGCTGTCACTGTAAATATAGGTTTAATTGTATCCATTGATCACGCTCCATTGTTATTGTTTCGATGCATTGTGGTTGATCGAGCGTCCGCTCAGTAATGCGACCAATCCATGCGATAATGTATGAAATACGCCAAAGGCCAGTACAGAACATATATAGAGACCTATAAACCATAGCATTTGCTGACGCAACTTAGTAGGAGTTTTTTTTGTTGGCATCAACTTTCCCCCCAAAAATATGATACGCATATGCGGTGTATGCCAATAACAACGGTAATAATACAGCAGCACCATATAGCATCAGTAAAAAAGCGTGATCATCGACTTTAGTCTGCATAAACGTTAAATGATACGGCACAATATAGGGTAAACTATTCAGCCCAAAACCAAGATATGTGATGATGAAAATCCCGATCAATACAAGAAATGGTACTGTTTCTAATTGTCGTTTGACTGCAATCGCATGCAATCCCATGAGTAAAACCACCGTCAACACAAATAAAATCATGAACGGTGAGTGCGGCAAAACAAACCATATTTTTGTGGGGTTGGCCAATGAATGCGGCGAATAAATGCCCAGAACAATGAGTGCGATCAGAAAAACCCATTGTAAACGCCCTGAAATGCAGTACAGTTTTTCTTGGAGCGCGCCTGAGGTCTTTTTAATCAACCTGGCTGAACCCAATAACGTGTAACCGACCAATAACGCAATGATACAAAACACCGTAAACCCACTCAACCAAGGGCGTGCTGTTATCTGACCTGTAGCAGCATTCCCAGTAAAACCTTGCACATAATTACTCACAAATAAGCCTTGTGCAATCACTGCCATACAAGACCCCGTAAAGAAACATTTTTCCCAGATGTGTACGGTAGTTTGCGTCGCTTTATGAATGAATTCAAACGAAACACCACGAAGTAATAACCCAACCACTAAGACCATCAAAGGTAGATACAAGGCCGTCATTAATGTACCAAACGCTTCTGGAAATCCAGCATATAACGCTGCGCCTGCGAATACTAACCACGTTTCATTACCATCCCATACGGGTAACACGCTGGCAATCATCCTATCTCGATCTTCTGTGTGTTTAATCCAGGGAAATAATAAGGCAACCCCCAAAGTAAATCCATCCAAAATCACATACATCATACCAATAAACGCAATCAGGCATAACCAGATGAGGGCTAAGGTATTCATCGGGTTTCTCCCACCGTTAAGAAACCAAAAGGTTGGATTGCTGCAAAATCAGCGGGTCCTTTTTTAATGGTTTTATCTAAAAAATAGAAATAAAAACCACCAAAAATAATGAGATACACCACAATAATGAGCGCAAAACCGATGAGCACATCCTGCGTTGAAACCGCAGATACTGCATCTGCGGTCCGAATTAAGCCATACACCGCCCAAGGTTGGCGACCAACCTCCGCAGTAACCCACCCCGTTAATAAGGCAATAAACCCAATAGGAGATAAAAATTGACTGATAAAAAGTATCCGCCGTGATGTGTATAATTTCTGTTTAAACAGTAGCCAAGACGCTAACACGCCATATCCCAACATCAGAAATCCAAGGCCTACCATAATTCGAAACGAAAAAAATACGGGCCAGACTTCCGGCTGATCGGATGGTGCCACCGTATTTAAGCCAATAATTTGACCATCATACGTATGCGTATTGAGAATAGCAGAACCATGAGGAATTGCCCCCCACGCCCAAAGGTTTTTTTGCGATTGGTTGGAGGGTATTGCAAACAACAACGTGGGTGCGCCCTTTTCGGTATGCCACAAGCCTTCAATCGCTGCTGTTTTCAGAGGTTGTGCTTTATAAACATTGACGCCAACGATATCGCCTAAGAAGATTTGCAGCGGCACCAAGATCATGATGGTCAACACAGCAAAACGCAAACATTTTTTCGCTAATTCGGTGTGTAAATGACGCAATAAATAGTAAGCACTGATGCTGACAATCACAAAGGCCGTAGATAACCAAGAGGCTAGAACCATATGGAGATAACGCGGTAAATTATATGGGTTACACATGATAGCCCACCAATCAGTCGCCGCATATTTCCCACCCACGAGCGTATAGGCGATGGGGTGTTGCATCCATGAATTCGCAGATAAAATCCAATACGCAGAAATTAATGTACCCAAAGCAACCATAATCGTCGCGGTATAATGAAGTTTTGGCCCTACGCGATTCCAACCAAAAATCAAAATACCGATGAACCCTGCCTCCACAAAAAAGGCACTCATGACTTCATAGATGAATAATGGCCCAAGAACCGAACCAATTTCCTTAGAAAAACCAGCCCAATTGGTGCCCAATTGAAACTCCATGACAATCCCTGAAACTACCCCCATACCAAATGTGAGCGCAAATATTTTGGTCCAAAAATGAATAATTTGATAATACACTGGATTTTTGGTTTTGAGCCAAGCACCTTCCATATAGACTAAAAAACTGACTAATCCAATCGAGAAAGCCGGGAAAATAATATGCATAGACATGGTAAAAGCGAACTGCAGACGAGACGTACTTAGAAAAGTCATGGCATTCACACCTGTGACGTATTTTTACTGTGATCGAGTATACCATAATGACGATGCGTCATGAACGCTTCTAAACTTACGTTTTCGGTCTATTATCCGCGTTTATGATCTGTGTGCGTGGAAAATTGAGTGCATATAAGTTGGTGACGAATGTTAATATCGTGCCATCTAAATTAGTCGGAGCCGGTGTGTTTTCTAATGAGCGGGTTACATTATAGCCTGCAATCACGCTCGCACTGAGCAATGCAAGTATACCCCGTTCACCAAGCAGTTCAATAAAAGGGGTAAAACAAAAATCGTTTCGTTGTTTGTCAGTAACTTTAGACAATAAAATAACCATAGCCCGCATATAGCATTCTAAAAATATATGTTCAAACGGATATTCTTGCTTAATGTGTCTTATCTTATCCATTTGGATAGGTACGTTCGCTAACAACAATTCGGCTTGTGCTTGTGTAGCGTATAAAGCAAATGCATGAATAAAATGAGCCCATTTACTCAACAACTGAGGATGGTCAATTTGCTCAAAAGTGATGCCTGCCCTAATTTTTTCAAAAATAATATCTCTTTGTTGTTCATTGGCATGTTGCACTGTACTGCACCACAAATTAATACACCCCCAAAATTTTGAATCATGAAATGGATCACCATACATTGGATCATTAGGATTGGAAATCAAATTTTTATCCATCCATGTAAACAACGTGTCAATTTGATCATCTTTAAGTTGCAGCGCAAGTTGGGAAAAATCCATTGATATATAACCCGTATTGCGGATCCCATCCAATTCTCTTACACGATATCGGTCTAAAATTTCGTATAATTCTGTGCCACTGAATCTTGCAGCCAATCGATACAAGACCTCCGAATCTAATGGATCGATAGCCATAAGTCGATTCAGGAGTTCATCCAACCATTTTTGGGGAAAGACTGAAGATGAGCTCATGATAAATCTGAGCACAACTCTATCGGGAGAATGACTCAATAGTCTTATGAGTTTTTGCGCAAGTACGTTCCAACTCTTTTGATTGATATCCTGGGGATACGGCATTAAGATCTTGAGTGCTAGCCCGATCTGATTAGAATCCGAATAAAGTTTGGAGATAAACACTCGAAAAACTGCTTGCTTTTTTCCGTCCGTCAAATGAGGTATCAAAAAATGTAATGCGGAGAGCCATAATTCATCGGGTTCTGCATTACTCTGTCGAAGTTCAAAATAAATACGTTCAAAAAAAGCATTAAAATTCTCGGAAGAAAATAAATTAGTTCGTTTTTGCCTGGCTGGCATGAAGCGCAATACCTTCCCCGGGAAGGTATTAAAAAAATCTGAATTACCGGAGACAGCATGTGCCTCTATACTCTGATTCAATTGGCTTGTATCGACATGTTCTAAACATATTCGCCAAAGCAAATCAGGAATGTCTCGTTTATCAGCAAACGCTTGTTCTAAGATCGCAAACAGGCGATGCCATTGTATGCGACTAAGTTCATGTTTGCATGCCGACAAATAGCTCACTGCCTCCATACACATAGAGTCCTCTGTGTCTTGAATCAAAACATCAAGCCAGTTTCGGACCAAAGGGCGATCTACGCGTGCGATAATGTTTTGAATACGTTCTTTATTCCAACGATCGAAGCAGGAGGACTTTGAGTCTGGCGTTATTTCTTGCAATAATTTAAACAACGCAATCATTCTATCGAACTGAGCTTGATTGAGATAGGAGAGCAATGTAGGGATCGTCGTTACTATATTCTCAAATACATTATCGGTTGGGAATTGAACATCATATTTCAGAAGAAATCTATCAATCAATTTTGTCCGGTTCCCGTCACTTATATCCGGTGCAAAAATATCTAATAGTGACCAAGCGCTCAAATACTTCGTGCCTTCAGAAGCGTTCTCATAAGTCTTGATCTTAAGCTCGAGACACCTAATGCAATTTTCTCTTTGCTTCGGTGATACGTAAAGCCGTATTGCTGCAAGCGTATTTTGAGCTTCAACACTTTGTCTGTGCTCAGAATTTACAATACGCTCCAGCACATCATCGGCGATATCCCAGGGTATGTTTTGCATTTTCCCTAACACACATAAGAGATTGAGCTGATGAAAAGGTAAGGACTCAGACCGTCGAATAGTGCACTGAATATGGGTCGAAACTGCATCTATAAACGCTCTATTGGGTTTAAAAACCTCGTGTTCAGAATCGTAGTCCACAACTAATTGGGGATCGTAACGCCATGTTTTAAAGAATGCGGATTGCCACTCAATCCTGTCTTTATCAGTACGAGAAAGTAACGTCAGGATAATAGCTCTACGCGAGGAGACATTGCGTACCGTCTTGTATTGTTGGATTAATTCTCTTAAATCCAAATAGGTATAAACAGTTTGCGTTATCGCAAACGGGCTCTTTTCAAAGAAAGCAAATGGTTTATTTGTCATATATCCTACACACCATTAAACTGTCGCCGTCAAAATTTCCGGAGTTAATTGATAGTCATTCTTGATGCATTCTGTTGCAGCCATGAGTATTTTAAGTGCACGGTGACTCTCAAATTCAGGCGCAAAAAACTGTTGCGGATACTTGCTCAATCGCACATAAGAGGTATAACCAATTTTTCGTGCTAACCAACTGGTCGACTCGTTGATTAACGTGAGGAACTTTTCAAAACAAGATTGCATAGCAGACCATACTCGCTCGGATACAGTCCCGGTGAGAGGCGCTTGCTCCGAATTTAAATAATGCGCACACAAATCATCAATGGTCTGTTTGCAACACGTAAAATTATACGTCTTAGTTGGATCATCAAAATGGTCGTCGGCAAACAAAGCTATCGCAATATTACATCGCGTCAGGACATTATTCTCGTCTAATTGGGGCAAGTGATTCAAAGGACAGCCTGCAATAGCTTGGAGATTATTTTGTAACGTATCTAACGCATTCGACATATCTTGAACAATCATCTGGCGTAAAAACGTACTTGTGATGACTAATTCTAAGCGTTTTCTTTGCTTCTGTGCTATTTCTGTAACCATCAACATTCGGTATTCAGGATGCTGATATAAAGCCTTTACAGCTTTAAAAATCATTGTTTCGAACGCATTGCGTCTAGAAGAAGCCATTGTTGCCCGTTGCTGCTCACAATACTGCTCCAACGCAGTAAAATTCTGATGAGTTGGCGTCATAACCAATGTTTCGCAGAAGACACGCAATTCTGGTAAATCATGACTCGTACTATAGTCAATCAAAGATGTAAAACAGGCTTGAATAGTCATCACAACCCAAATAGAGAATTTAGGTATATTGTATCATTTTTACACAAAAATGTCAAGATGATGTCGATTGAAACGCTACGGATAAGTGACGATATGCGCTTGGGCCATCAATTGTGATACATATAAATCATAATCCATCAACCCATAACTGGCTTCCAGTTGCTGGGTCAGATTCATCATTTGCTCTTTATCGACCATCGCCAGCTTGCCGTCTTCAATTTTTGCAAGTCGCACAAGAGCAAAATCGCCGTTTTGGAGTACACGGCCTTGATAACCACCCAAATCCGTCATTAAGAAGGCCAAATCATTAATTTGAGGATCGCTGAGATCCGAGTCGCGATTCGCAGCGGTAACGGTTTGCCAACGCATGGTATTGGGTACATGATTTGGCGCAGACAAAATCAGACTCTGTCCATACTGCTGTGCAGCCAAAATGGCTTTTTGTTTGACCAGCACACTCGTGATCACAGACTTTACTTGCGTCAAATCTTGCAATGCAGCAGGGATATGATCTTTAAGTCGCAACACAACCAACGTATCTGCATCCAATTGAATCGGTTCACTGTTGTTGCCAAACGTTAACACATCATGACTAAAGGCGGCTTGTATTACAGAGGGATACTGCGTAATCCTTTCGGCTTGATTCGGATGGTTACGAGAAAATAATCGCGTGTGCTCTAACGGTAGTTTGAGCGCTTCGGCTACGGGGGCTAACGAATCTGGGTTTTGATAACTCAAGTCAGACAACCGTTCTTCCAACTCCGCATACTGTTGTTGTGCAGCTTCTTGTTTCAATTGTTCAGCGATCAGCTGTTTTACTTCATGTAAAGGTTGAATAGCAGCCGGTTTGTACGCCTTCAATTGCAGCACTTCATATCCTTGCTGCATACGAATAGGTGGTGAAATTTGCCCTGGCTCAGTTAAATTAATTAAATATTGATCTAAATCCGATTGACCAGCAACCACTTTCGGTAATACACCCGATTGCGCGTGCGCTTTCTCTGCTTGTTTGGCCAAAGCCGCAAAACGCGTAGGAGCACTGCGTGCAGTGTCGTAGAGTTCGTCAGCAGCTTGCTTCGCCTTTGTATCCAGCTCAGTGTCTTGTTCTTTGCTTGGAAAACGAACGTACGCCAAGTCCCAGTTTGCTGGCGTCATATAATTAGTTTTATTGTCTTCATAATAACGAGCAATTTGCTCAGGTGTGATCGTGATGCGCTTTTTAATGGCATCTAAAGACAATCGGATATAATCTAAACTGATTTGTTCTTTGGTCATAAACTGTTTTTGATGCGCTTGATAATATTGGCGTATTTCGTCATCAGAAACATGTGATTTTGCGATAAAATCAGTGGCTTTGATCACTGCATACTGATAATCGCGTGTTTGCATGGATAATTTGATAAATTGATCCAGCTCAGTCGGCAATACAAAAGCGGTGCCAATCAACGCAAAACGTTGTTGATTCAATAACATCCCTTGACGTACTTCTTGTTGGAACGTTTGCGGCGTAAAAAATGCATTACTCAGTGCTTGAGTATAACGCGACGTGGAAAAGCGGCCATCCTCCTGAAACTGAGGGATCTGGACAATAGCAGCTGTCGCTTGCTTGGCGTTAACCTCAAACCCGTAAGAACGCGCAGCATCGACGCTGATTATATTGGTGATCATATCGGATAAGACTTGTTGTTTCAGAGCTTTTTCTTTCACAGGCGTTAGTGACTCTGCGCCCTGCATTTGGCTTAAACGGCGATAGTTTAAATCGTAGGCTTCTTTCGTAACGATATGGTCATTGATTTTTACTTTCGCATCCGAATCGCGACGCGACTGTAAATAATATT
>CAZBSX010000061.1:0-3328 GCA_964494305.1 uncultured Legionella sp.
GATACCAAATGACCATTTTTCGATGGCGTCATCTTCTGGCAAACTCGCTTTTATTTTTTTATAGGCTAGTTGTATAGTTTTCGTAATAGGCGTTGTTATTTCTTCCTGCTTCACATAACGCCCATTCGTGGCAACAGACACTTCATACTTGACTTGATCCTTTGATCGGATATACGTGGAATGTGCTGTATTATCAAACAGTACAAGTTCAAAAAGCCCCCCCACCTTTAACAGGTAATCAAGCTCTTTAATCATGTAACGCGCCCGCACATCACGCTGCACAATAAATTCGATCCGGACCTTGCTTATCGATTCCGGTTCAATCTGATATTTTTTATAAATTTGCGCTAAGTGATTGACGTCGTCCAACGTTAGATAGAGGGTATCCTGTTCTGATTTTTTCCGTTGACTCCATACTATGTTATGGTACCTGATCGGGAGTGACATCTTGGATTCCTTCCAAATTTAAAAACTTCAACACGGAGCCGCGACTAACCGGCTCAAAGAAGCTTTTTTTTAAATGTTCATTGCGTTGATCCATCCGTTGTTTGTCATCGGCACTCAAACACTGCATATGACGAATCACAGCCGCGCACTCCAAGCTGGTATAGACTATCTTCCAACAATCCGTGGGAATTGTACAGGGTATCGGGTTTTGCGTAATGCCGGTACGTGCACCTGCAATGATGACAGGCACACCTTTGACCAAAGCTTCAAGGCTTACGCTCGATGCATTGGTCATCAGCAAATCCGTACTTTCCAGTACATCATGAAAATCTCCTATTTTAAATATAAATTGGGTTGGCCAAACACCAGGAAGTAATGTCCTAATCGTATCCGGACCCCAGGTTGGGTGTGGTTTGATCCAAATTTGTAAAGTATCTGATTGTACATGCGGTAATGCACCCACGAGCAGCTGCAGCATGTCCGCACAGTCTCCTAGATGAATCGGCAAGCCTACGAGTAGGGTATAATAAGCTTTATCTGGGTAATAACGCCGCTCACGCCACAATTTTTGAAACCGAAACCCTGGTGCAACACCTACGGTAACCGCTTTACAAAACTCCGATATATCCTCTTGTAGCGCTTCTCCCACCACATACACCACATCTGGTACGGCACCTCCCAGCAATTCTGTTGTATTGGGATGAATATAAAAATGCAAGTTTTTTGCAATAATATAACCTTGATACCCAATCACTGTTGTTTCAGGATGAAACCGATGAAACCCCACAATCATGCCACGGTCGATGGCCTGGTTTTCATGCCATTCCACCAACATGCGTACTTGAACATGTCGCTCAGCAAGTCTGGCTGCGAACCGATAATATAATATGCCAAGCAAGCTAATCATTTCGCAACATTTTTCTCTTTTTTCTTGATGCAGCAAAGAAGTAATATCGACGCCTTTGAAGAAGGTCTGCTCGATGCGACAGTTTAAAAACCCAATCGGTTGCCATAACGCTCGCAAATAGTCGGTAGCTGTTAAAAAATCATCATGGATCAAGAACTGTTCTTTTGCGGCACGAATTTGTTTAAAAATACCAATCGGGTTATAAAACCCTACGATAGTCGGCACAAAAAACACGTGTTCACGCTCTTTTTCGCTCAAGTGATCTAATAGTCCGGGATAATATCGATCTTTGTATTGCCCGTGCTGTAAACCACCTTCATCGCCTGATTTGTTATTGAGTACAAACGTATCAATTAATGTGATCGCATGCTGCTGAGATAAGCGAGCCCCCCCTTGTTTTGATCGACCGATCCACCTCAGAAAGAAAGTCAGTATTGCAAACCCATACTGGCGTGGAGGTCGCAACAATCGCCACAAACGTCGAGTGAAGGGCTCCGTACAGTCCACTCGAATCGTACGACCTTGCCTTCGAAAATAGCGCCGAAACCAATACGCCAAAGCGCGATCGGATAGGATCAACGTGGTCAGATTAGGATTATCTTTACACTCCGCTAGCACCAATGCAATCGAGCATAAGCGTAAAAATAACGGACTCATATTTTTGTTGCGACTTGCGAGACCACTGACAATCCAATCGATATTGTGGACATGCGGCATCGAAATGGATTCAACAACCCGGTTAAATTCCTGACGAATTTCAACGGCAATCTGATTTAAGCGCTGATTTTGTTCGAAACTTAAGTGGCTGAGATTTAAAATCGTCATAGGTTATCCGTATGATACCTTAATATATGCGCCGGAATTCCCACCGCAACACAATGACTTGGGATATCTTTGGTAACCACCGATCCTGCGCCAATAATCACGTGATCTCCAATCGTAACCTTCCCTAAAATAATCGCGCCTGAACCAATGAAACAACCTTTGCCGATATGAATATCTCGCCCAGAACTTGGCGTCTCATTCATAGGTGGTTCATGTAAATCGCCACGCACACCATCAAAAAACTCATGAATACCCGTTAACACCATACATCCATGACCAAACAAGGTATCATCTCCGATGCTGATATCACCACTGATCACATTGAACACCGTATTCATGGTCGAACAGTTTTTACCTAACGTCACCCTGGACCGAGACCCATGTACATAAGCATAATCAATATGTTGAAACCCACAATACAAACCAAATTGCACCGGAACATACAATAAACACCGCTTTAATTTCTGGCGCCAACCGTGAGTTGTCGCCCGTTTAGGATTTAAAAAAAAATTTAGGCAAGGCATGCTGTATAATCCGCCGCGATAAGTGCCATATCCCAACTGGCTTGGTTATCAATATCGATTGACTCTATCTTAGGGCTTTCAAACAAAATAGGATGTTTGCCAATCCGGGATTGAGTTGCTGCAAAAGAATCTTGCGTAAACACATAAAGATTTGAATTTTCTTCAAACCAAGGCTCGAGATCTTGGGTGCGCAATAATTGATTCGGGTCGTGATTGATGGGTGAGCCATCTTCACGATAAAAGCGTGTTTGTACTCGATTGACTGTAAATAATGAATCCGCTTGTTGCGCTGCCAACTGCGTCTGAAAATAGGCCAATGCGGTTTGAATCGTATGTGCACTCAACAGTGGGTTGGTCGTATGCGTCATTACATAATAATCCGATGCGATATGTTTCACATCATCCGCGAGCACGCTATTCATGCTAATCTCATCTCCGCAAAGCACAGCAGACCGATCTCGGATTAATATTCTCTCCTCATCCACTACACCATGCGCCGCTAGAAGTGCACGCGCATCCGTGTTAATGACGATCAACTCTATAGCATGTAATGACAATAACGTATCAAGCACCCAACGAAATAGGGGCTTACCTCGGAAAAGACGAAAATTTTTACCTTTAATGC
>CAZBSX010000061.1:3338-7951 GCA_964494305.1 uncultured Legionella sp.
GCATCATTGGCCTCCCTATAGCGTAGCAGCTCGAAGATCTGCACTCATCAAAACAATGCTCATGAACTCATCTCACACGGCGCATGATTGAGAATACCCGGCAAATTATAAAATACCTTTTTTAAAATAGCCTCAAGCGGAACTGACTCCAGAATTCGCACAATTTTTTTGATTGCACCCCCATCGCCGTATGGGTTGGTGACATGTTGTAACCGTTCTTTAAATTCTGGTGAATAAATTTTTAATAACGCGGCCAAAATATCGTGCTGAATTGGCGCACAATCAATAATACTTGTCGCTTTGAGACGACCTTTTTGTCTATCGCCAATATTAACCGTTCCGATTTTGAACGTCGGCGCTTCAGCGAGTCCACTTGAAGAATTTCCGACAACTGCGTCGACATATTGCAAACATGATAAGTATCTGAGCTGACCCAATGACGAATAAAATCGAGCATTGGGATGCCGTTCACAAAACTGCTGGATCAAATCAAAAATAATCGCATTCGCTGGATCGGAATTCGGTGCAGTAAAAATAATATGCGTGTCAACCAGTGTATCCAAAGCGTTCAGGAGTTCACTCATCTGTGTGTATGCGGTGTTTTTTTCTAAAGTAACCGGATGAAAAGTCACCAATAGATTGCGTTGTGCAAATTGAAAATCAAGTTGCTCTTCTAAGGTTTGCTTATCCAGCAAAGTCGTTTTACTCATCGCATCTACACCCACACCGCCCACTAAGAATACTCGATCAGGCTGTTCTCCCAATTGAATCACTCGTTGCCGGTATTCCTCAGCACCTACAAAATGTAAATGTGCCATTTTGGTCACTGCATGTCGAATTGCTTCATCAATGACACCTTCCGTTGCTTCTCCGCCATGTAAATGCGCAATAGGGATTTGAAACATCATGGCGGCAGCAGCTGCCATAAGAATTTCATACCGATCACCGAGAACTAAAACCATATCGGGTGCCAACGTCTGAAACGCGTCGGCAAACCCCATCAAACCATGCCCCATCGACGTGGTAATCTCTCTAAAACAATCCGATTCAAGCTGCATATCGATCTTATAATGAATATCAAATTCGTCTTGCTCTATCTCTTGATACGTTAATCCATACTTTGTTGACAAATGTTGTCCAGTCACAACCAATTGCAAATCAAGTACCCTAGACTGCTGAATCTCTTGCATGACCCATTTGAGTAGTCCATATTCAGCACGTGTTCCGGTAATGACACAAATTTTTCTTTTCATTCAAGATCCTAATGCATTGAGTAACAACAAATCATATTCACTATCAATATCAATACTACGATCTTGTGGCATTAAAAAAGCGATGGTTTCAGGGGTGATAAAACTTTTGGTCTCACATAACCAATCAGTTTTTGCAATATAAATCGCACCGTTCGGTACATACACCGGGGGCAAATCTTGTCGCCGTGCATACAGCTGATCTGGAAATAGCGGAATCAAAGTGTGCTGCTCCAACGTAAACATCCAAAAAGGATGTTTACTCGGCTCAACCACCGAGACACATGCAGGCGCATTATGCGTCATACAATACGTAATACATTGATCAATATCCTCGGTGGTACGTAAGGGCGATGTTACTTGTAACAACATCACATAATCATAGTGCTCTAATTGACTGATGGCATGCAAAATTGGATCAATGCCAGGTGTCTCATCTTGAGCCAATGCCCCTGGCCGCACAAAAGGAACATCCGCACCGGCCTGTTTTGCCACCTGAATAATTTCATGGTCTTCCGATGAAACCACGACCCGATCAATATAACGTGATGCTTTAGTCGTTTCAATTGCAATTTCTAACAGCGATTTATCGCCTATTTTACGAAGATTTTTGCGCAAAATACCCTTTGATCCGCCACGCGCGGGAATAATAGCCAGAATGCGCTCGGAATGAATCATCTCATACCCTCGAAACGGCACCGGGCACCGGACTCAAATGTGCACTACTTGGAATAGTGATTAAGCGATTCATCATCCGCTCTGCAATCGGGGTTGGCATTTTGGGAAAGTGTTGAAACATAGAGTGCGTATGCTGCAACTCCCAGAGCGGCCGCACCATAATCGCGTTGTGATTCAATAATTGTAAGATGGCATCTCGTTTCGCTTCTTGTGTTTCATCCAATAGGATTGCATTTAACCAATAATTACTTGCAGCGTACTCAGGTTCTTGGAGAACACTTACTCCCGACACATCAGAAAACACATCGGCATAGTGATTCGCGAGTATGCGTTTTTTTTGTAAAAATTTCGGTAATCGCTCGAGCTGCGCGCAACCCACTGCGGCATTAAGATTGGGCAATCGATAATTATAGCCCACTTGATCATGATGAAATGCCCACGCATGAGGTAATTTAGCTGTGGTGGTGATGTGTTTTGCGCGTTTTGCCAATTCACTATGATTAGTCAAAATAACGCCGCCGCCACCGGTGGTAATAATCTTATTGCCATTAAAACTCAGGGCACCTAGTAATCCCCGATGTCCAACATGCTTCCCTTTATAGGACGAGCCCAATGCTTCTGCAGCATCTTCCAATAAAATTAAATGGTATTTTTCGCAGAGTGCTTCAATAGGATCCAAATCCACTGGATGGCCTAACGTATGCATCACACAGAGCGCTGTAATGGGGCGTCCAGTGCGACGATTCATAGATACGCCGGACTTAATCTCCACAATCTCGTGGAGATAATCATCTAGAACGATCGGATCAATGCCCAAACTGCGCGCTTCAGCATCGATAAAATGCGGTGTGGCACCACAATATAACAGAGGATTAATCGTACCTATAAAAGTCACCGTAGGAACCAGTACCTCATCTCCAGGTTGAATACCCGCTAAAAGGTAGCAGATGTGCAACGCTGCTGTACAACTGGTTGTCGCTATCGCATAGGCTGCGCCAGTATATTCAGCCAAATCATGTTCAAATTTATCCACATAGTGTCCAACGGTAGAGACCCATCCCGTATCAAGACATTCTTTAACATACTGCCATTCATTCCCTTCGAACTTGGGTTCATGTAATGCAATACGTTGTGCGTCAGGGTCAAACAAGGTTTTAAATTTATGAAGTATTTTTTCTTCGAATAACATCACCCTACCTCTTTAGCTTCATGGTGTGCCACAGAGAAACTCTGTTCGGCTCGCTCATAATCATCAGGACACCCAACATCAACCCAGGACTCATGCATAGGATACACAATCGTGCGCTGACCTTGAATCGCTAACCGCTCAAAAAATGCTGGCATGTCACAATGCTCATCTTTCTTAAGCAAATGAAGTGCTTCTGGTTCAATAACATAAATACCTGCATTAACATTCGTACGATAGATTGGTTTTTCTTCAAAACCAATAATATCGAGTCCTTTGGATCGAACCACACCAAACGGATGCTGCCATTCATGGTGTCGAATGGCCATGGTCGCTGCGGCACGATTTCTGAGATGAAAATCCAATAATTCTCCGTACCGCACTTCGGTCAACACATCACCATTGGTTACAATAAACGGCATACTGGGTTTGAGATCCAGCAAGCCAAGTGCTCCGGCAGTCCCCAATGGGGTACTTTCACGTAAATAATCGATCTGAATATTCCAGAGTGCCCCATTACCAAAATAGGCCTCGATCATATGCCCAAGGTGGCCAATCGCTAGAACGATATGGCGAATGCCCTCCATGACAGCGCGTTCAATAATATGTTCAAGCATGGGTTTGCCAGCAACAGGTAATAAGGGTTTGGGACAATATTGCGTATGTGGTTTGAGTCGTGACCCAAGACCACCGACCATAATGATCAGCAGATTGGGACGGAGAATTTGTTTTTTGAGCGGATGCCACAGATGTAACCCAACGACGCGCCGTTCTGCATCGACGATAGGAATTTGATCGATTCTATTCGCTTCCATCATCTGCAATACGGATTCACGCAAAATATGGATCGGAACAACAAAAGGATCACGATTTAATATTTTTTGAATCGACTCATCTAGGGTCAAACCGCGCAACAATCCTCGCCGAATGTCCCCATCGGTAATCGTCCCTTGCAAGACATAATCTGCGGTGACCACCAAAGCAATTTGCAAACCAGAGTCATTCAGATTTTTGACTGCTTGATGAATAGTAGCATCTTCAAACAGTATGGCATCCTGCCATTTTGCTTCAAAATCCATTTTGCTCCTAATGATCCTTAGAGGTTATAGATGTTCGTCTTATATCTCGACAAATTATTCTTATCTTGAAACCAGTCAATGGTATGTGTCAACCCCTGCCGCAATCCATCCGCGCCACCAAATTGCGGTCGCCAATCGAGTAATGCTTGCGCCTTGGTATTTGAAGCCCAGAGCCGCTCCACTTCACTATTCTCCGGGCGGATACGTTGATGGTCAGCATGGATCGCAATAGACTCTCCCATCATTTCAGCGATAAGTTCGGCGGTATCTCCCATGGAAATTTCAAAATTACTGCCCAGATTAATCACTTCCCCAATGGCAGCATCTGACTCTAATGCAGCGATAAAACCAGCGACCGTGTCTGTAATAAAACTAAAGTCGCGCGTCGGGTGTAATGAACCCATCTGAATAGCACGCTTG
>CAZBSX010000062.1:0-7949 GCA_964494305.1 uncultured Legionella sp.
CTTCCCCTCAAGGCAAGGGCCCGATCCAGCTTCTTTTGCATCTAAATAATCAGCACGAGCATTTTCCAAGATGGTTTGAATACCATACATACAGACCTGGCCCTGTAATATTGCAGATTCTCCTTTGGCTATTTTTACAACGTCATCACTCCCTGTTGTTGAGTTGACGTTGGATTGCGCGGCTACAATCACACCTCCAAGATTCAAGTAATCTAACGCCGCGTCCCAAATTTTGTCAGCGGCACCCACCCCTTGAACAACGACCCACATGACAAATATTTGCATCAAACAATAACCGGATGCTTTGGGAATTAAGAGTGCTAGACCTACTGTTGATCGAATGGGGATCCAAATCGAAGACCATTTTTGCCCTAAGAATTGCCCTTCATGCGACGTATTCATCGTTCCCACAATGAGTGTATAGGTAACAATAATACCGCCCAGGGCTAGAACTGCCGCGTTAAATACGGCAAACATTTTCCCCATGATTTGGCTGCCTGTTCCGTGCAGGACGCCATCAACAACACCGAAGAGATTTCCCAAAAATATGACCGAATAATCGGTGCTCGGTGGTGCAAAAGAGAGCGTACTGTCGGCAAGGGCGAGTAATGGGTAGAAAAGACAAACTAAGATGGTGAGTATTTTTTTCATGGGTTACCCCTTGTGAAAGAGTCTTTGAACCATTCTTTAATACTACATCCCAGTTTACGGTGTTCGATTTGAAAATACCAAAAGTGATAACGAAATGCGAGAACTAAGGCAATTCCTACTTCAATCAATGCAATCAATGCGCTTCTTAAACTTCCAAAACATAATTGGTAGACACAGTACAAAATTAAAAAAAATGCCATGCCTACTAGAGAATAACTGAGTCGTTTGAGTCCCAATGCTTTTGCTTGTAAGGTTTTCTCGTCGAGGGCAAATTTTGCTACGGCGTGATCGAAAGATTCGGTGGGTTTTTTAGGACGAGGTTTTAATACGAAAAAGCGCTCAATCATATCCAGAAAAAATTTGGCGATAGATTTTGAGCGATCCCAATCTCCCCACGCACGAGGGTTGAAGAACCACAAGATAAGACGTTTGGTACGGGATGCTTTTTCGGGTTTATGGGTTGGGGTGTCCGATTTATTTTTCATATTTTGCCTGCATCCGGTAGACATTTATCTATCATAATATATGATAATAAGAAGAAAATACAAACCTTGAGAAATATTTATGCCAGATCTGAGTCATAAAGCGGCTGCTGAGTATTGGTTTGGGTATGCAGATCCTATGATTTATCGGGTGGTAACTTTTTTAGAAAGTGTTGAAGATTGGACACTAGATGGCCAACCGGATTTAGAATCCGCGGTAGAGCACTTAGGGCAAGAATTAGACGATATCGAATCCGTCGATTTGAGCAAACTAGGTCATGAAGCGATGTTTGTTAACCTTGCAGGCAATATTAAATCAAGCCGTGGTCTTCGATTACTGCAGGCAATTGACGTGGTTCATCCTGGTTCAGCGTCTAAAATTTTGGTGTATGCTGAAGAACATAGTATGACGGGTGATGAAGCCTCAGGATTTTTTTTAAAAAGAAATATTATTTTTGAACGCCTAAGATTATTGTCTCGTTCTTTTTCTGAGGCTAGGTTGAATTTGATCCATCGTGCTCTTGAGGGGGAAGAATGAAAAAATTGGGTTTGCGCGCATTGTGTCTTGCTTCAGTTGTTTTTTCTCTACCAGCATTTAGTCAATACACTGCTGGCACGGGGACTGTGTCTACCGAGGATGATACTTTAACCACCTATGTTAAAAATTTGGGTGATTATTTGGGTTACGATCTTGAGAAAGACGTTACTCCCGTCGAGGCGATGTTATCGTATACGTTTTCTTTAGCAAAAACTGGCCAACAGATTTTGAACGTTTTTTTCGCTGCCATTCCTGTAAATTCGGCGTATGATGAGTTTACTTCTGGTGCTGCGAATTATGATACATTTAACGCACAGGCCAATGTTTTGTTTACTGATTTTAACAGCCCAGGGAGTGCAGATGTCTCGGTCGTTAAGAATTTTGACCAACAATCATATCAGCAAGATCCAGTAAGCCAAGCCATTCTTAATATTTTGGCTACACCGAACACAACAAATTGTGTTGATTCAGACGATGCGACGTGTATTAGTCAAAACAAAGTGATGAATACGGTGATCCAGGACGTGACGGATAAAAATGGCTATCTCCCTGGCGAGACCACCTATTTTTCAGATGAGAATAATGCCAAATTTTTAAGTCAACTCAATGTCAACACATTAATCTCCCCATTGATTTACACCACAGGGGGTGACAAAACAAGCACAGGATTACCTGCCGCAAATCAACAACAACAGGCAATGGATTTCATTCGTTACGCGACCTCGGCTGTTCTACCTTTTGATACGATGCAGCAAAGTGATTACAGCACGTTATGGAATCAAGCGAAGCAATCGACGGATGGCCAAGATCAGACCACGATTGATTCGATTCATGATGCGCAAAAAAATCTGATGACCTATTTGTTGAATTTGCGTGTCTATGCAGCGCAAAGCTCAGTAGCTGTTAGTAATTTGTTCGATATTATGGCTAAGCGGATGCCCCAATCGACTGGCAATACTACAAGCGGGACGGCTACGGTAACAAGCCAAGCCTTCAATGAGTTTCAAATGGCAACATGGCGCATGTACAATCCTCAAACAAAAAGTGATAGTGATCAATGGGTGGAGCAAATCAATGCAGCTTCTTCTGCAACCATTCAAAAAGAAATTGCTATTTTGTTGTCGGAAATCAATTATCAATTGTATCTGAATCGACAATTGGAAGAGCGCAATATATTGACCAACTCATTGGCTTTATTACAATTGATGGTGAATAACAGGCCAACTACTACGGCTGTTTCGAGCAACGACACAACCGCCACCACGACATCTTAGTGGGTCCCCGTTGTAAAAACCAAGGGTATGACCTCATGCAGATTTCGTGACAGCGACTAGGATGCACACATAGCAAGCGCATTCTCGGCTTGAACGGATTGTGTATGTTGGTATGGGATTCCGATCATTGCGCATAAGGATTGTGTTGTGAAATCTTTCGATAAAATTCCCCATCGTGCCTGGTATTTTCTACTATGCTATCTAGCATATAGTTCGTATACTTTTGATTTTGTGCTACGAGAAGCCATTCGACCCAAATTGATGATTCTCTATCATTTAGGGACTAGTGAAATTGATCCTTATTATAAGATCGTCTATTTAGGACTCATGGTGGGGGTCATCATTTTTGGCTGTTTGGTTAATATTATAAATTACCGGACTTGTTTTATTTGGGTTTGGATCCTCCAAAGCTTAGGCTTACTCAAACTGCTTTCCTTATCTCCTTTTATCGTCAATACCCCACTTATTCATCAACTTAAATCAGGTATGTTACTGATGGGAATTGCGGAAGGTGGAATTTTTGCCATCATTCATCCACTGATTACATTAATGTTCAACGACCCCGTTGAAAGTAAAACCAAAATTATGAATTATCTCCATACGAGTTGGCCGCTATTTGTTTTGCTCGGTTTTTTATTTGAAACCACGGTACTAACGTGGCATCTCGATTGGTACTGGAATATTTATACAATGATTTTTTTATCGAGTTTCTATTTTGTGATTGCGATGTTTTTACCTTTACCTATCCAAACCGCAGCTCACCACACTCCTCTCAGTATTCGCTTACAATCCATTGTACGACCAGGGTATGTGCTATTGATATTTTGTATGTTGTTTTCGTTTGTCGTGCAATTTAGCCCGGTGGTATGGATCAAACATTGGTTAGAAGTAGATTTGAAAATAAATCCCCTGACTCTATTACTGCTCATGAATGGCACCCAAATTGTTTCGCGCTTATCGATTGGGCCTATTTTGAAACAAATATCTCCACCAGGACTTTTAATATTGGCAACACTCTTGAGTATTCTGAGCCTCTATCTCCTGAGCATAAGTACGCAGAGAGAATTAATTCTATGTGTGACAGGGCTATTTGCGATCAGTGTCGCTTGGTACTGGCCAACCTATATGGGGATTGTAGCGGATCGATATCCCCTATCCGGCGGTGTTGGCATGGGTCTCATCAATTTTTCTGGATTCTGGGTGATGCGCAATATCATTCCAGACGTTACCACATTCCAAAAAATCGAGAGCTTACAGGATGCATTTTTAGATTTAGCGTACCTCGGTGGGTTTGGGTTTGTTTTATTGGTCGCCGTTTATATGTCGTTTCGGCTCCAAGAGGGATACAAAGTGCTTACGACGTATGATCGATCTTTCTAGAAGACGTTGCGGTCGATTGCTGGGTTCTCGTTCGGATCAACCTAAATACACAAGGTCCAAGTGAATCCTGCGAGCAAGTCTCAGGACTCGAGAAAGAATGGTCGCAGATCTATTTAATTGCAATACGTTCCCACATTCTTTCATGAAGATAGAAGAAGAAAATTTTGGATAGGAATTCAATTGCACCAATAGAAACGGCAAAACTAAGTTGATGGGTAATGAGATAACTAATTATAACAGTTATGACTGACGCAAATAATCGCCAACTTAATGCCTTTAGTAAGCTATGCAAATGAGGCTGTTTCATTAGAGATTGTCCTGTGCACTTCGGTCTTGTAATGGCATTTAATATAACCAGCGTTATGTAGGAAATCAATTATTTTTTCAATGGATTGTTCAATAGTCAAATTCGTGGTATCGATAGAAATATCACTATGTTTTGAGGCAAAGTTTATCTTCTGATAATAGTTTCAACGCTATCAAATAATAGGAAATAGTTTTTTTTGGGAGCGAGAATCGGGTAGCCATCATGACACGTTGCTTGGAAACCAAGAAATATTTACAGCTATTTCTCAGTTCTTAAACAATGGGCGTGACGCTCTATCTAATGATAGGGGATAATGGTGGTTCGGGCGCAATCAGCCAGTTTAACCCTCTTTCAAAATTTTAATAATCTGTGTTTCTGCATATTGATGGGATGTTTACATTTGCATTCAAATTTGCGAGATGACCCAATGAATCTCCATAGGTGTATTGATATAAAATCCATGCGTATTCCGAGTTGTATATTGAGCACTCATGCGTTTAGCATCAAATACTTTTCCAATGACCAAATCTCCGATCAATTCGGGCAGGGTATCGATAAACAATGTGATTTCTTGTTGCGCATCACACACGTAGGTAAGCAGAATGGATTTATGATAGCCTAGTCCGCTACGCATGATAAAAGAGGCGCTTTGCGCTTGAAACAGTACATTAGGTACTTTCGTATGATCCGACACATGACCATATAAGACCCAATATTTTTGTAAGACACAATCTCTAGGACCTTCATTTTTGAGTTCAATGATCAATTGATCCATGGATGCGGAAAATGATAGGCCAGATAATATCAGCATCCCGATTAGTAAGTATCTCATGTGCCACATATGCATCATCCCTGATATAGAGGCCGTCACACCAATATGTACCTGTGATTGGTCCTCTGATGCTCAACAACAACTATCGCCCTCCTGTCCCGACATGCAGATTTCTGCGCTAAAGGACCAGGCTAGACAAGAATGTATTGTACTACTCAAGTGCTTAATTTTAAGATCAATCTCTTATGCAAGGTTCAAGACGATTTGTCAGGCGCTAATCCCAAGGCTTGACCCAATTGAATGGCATCACCCGCATGGAGATGGTCAACCCAGTGGAGCTCTTCGCGTCGAGCAGCAAACAAAAGGACCACGGTTGAACCTAGCTTGAAATAGCCCATTTCCATGGCCTTCCCAAGGGTGATAGTCTGTTGTGGATTATCCGTAGGATAGATAAAGCGTCTGATTTGTGAGCCGCGCACAAGATCGCCATGCCAAGCCGTGCCGATACTCCCTACAATAGCGGCACCCACCAACACCATCGCCATCAAACCGAATCGAGTCGAAAAAATTGCGACTAAGCGCTCATTTTTAGCAAATAAATTTGGAATCACACGTACCGTTGTTGGTTGCACGGAAAACAAAGAGCCTGGAATATAAATCATTTCCTGTAATTGACCTTCCAGGGGCATATGAACTCGATGGTAATCTTTCGGTGATAAATAGAGTGTCACAAACGATCCGTTTTGAAAGGGGGCATACGCCGCTTCCTCACCCCCTAACAATGCTGCCACAGAATAAGAGTGACCTTTGGCCTGCACAAGCTGTCCATCCGACAAATAACCGATTTCACTAATGCATCCATCGACTGGCGATACAATATCAACACCAGAAATCGGACGCGCTTCTGGCTTTAATCTGCGAATAAAGAACTCATTAAACGATGCATAGCTTAATGGGTTTGGCTCTAATGCCTCACTCATGTTGACTTGATATTTATGCACAAAATCTTGAATCAAATAATTCTTAATTTTTGTAATCCGCAGATTCGCCATAAACCCAGCAAAACGATTGAGTGCATGCTTAGGAATAAGAAATTGTGGCAGGGTTTTAAAATAATCAATCAACATAGGTTAGGTACTGATTTCCAAAATTTTAGATTTTACTGATAAAAAACTGATTTGGCTAGGGCGTGTCGTCAACTTGCTTGCTCTTGTTATTTCAAGAGGAAGCAAGTTGAAAAGACCATTACGTGGACAACTCACCAAGATTACCCATCATACCTTCTTCAGGATGAGTCGTAAGCAATGATTGGGACAAATGTAACATTACGATACTAAAGGGCAACAGGCATACCATATCCATGGGAAACGTCAATACACCACTACCACCAAAAGCACCTAGATGCGAAATCAATGCCATTGCACCCATATAAACGATGAACCAAATCAAAGAGGCATCACAATTAAAGGGGCTTTTTCGAGTATATCCAAGATATACAACCAATCCGATTAACAATGCAACATCCAATTTCCAGATCACAGAAAATCCGCACCAATAGAGCATCAAATTACACACATAGAATGCGATATGAGATAACACCAAACTATGCGCAAGCTTAAAGGGTCGATGCGTATTCGGCTGCAATTTGCGCATGGCCAATAAACAAATCGGCCCAATTCCGTAGGACAGGATACTGGCTGAGGATAGAAAAGCCACTAATTTTTGCCAGCCTGGAAAAGGTAAAAATGCCAAAATACCCACTAAAAAATTAGCGTATAACGTTACATAAGGAATATTATGGCGATTCACCTTTAAAAATATCTTGGGTAAATGCTCATTCAAGGCCATACCGTATAAAATGCGTGAGGTTGCTGCGGTATACACAAAGGTCGTGCCAAAGGGAGAAAATGCAGCATCGAACATCAATAACGTCGCAACAATACCCAAACCCAGTAATAACGTTAGTCCCACTAATGGACCGCTATCTCCCGGATAAGCCAACGCATGCCAGCCATGCGCCAGATATTTTTGCGGCATTGCAGCAAGAAAACTAAACTCCAGCATGAAGTACAATACAAACCCAATCAATACCGCACCTAAAATGGCAATCGGGATATTACGTTGTGGATTTTTGACTTCACCTGCCAATATCAAGCCATTTTGAAACCCCGTAAATGCAAATGCAACGCCCCCCGCCGACAGCGCAGTAAAGATTTGCACCCAACTTTCTTTGTCTGCCAATGAAAGGTGGATATTACTCAGAGAGGTCGATTGTTTCAGTAACGCAAAAATGGCAATACTAGGTAAAATAAACTTCAGCAAACTTGCATATTTATTGCATTCAGCCAAAAATTTTATTCCATAAGAATTCAATACCACCACAAACAACATAATGCCAAATGCAACTACATATCCATATTGAGACAGCGATAAATTTGCCGTATCGCCAACCATTAACGTTGGAAAAAAATGACTGCCGTATTGCAGAATGGCCTGAATTTCAATCGGTGTCATCACGACATAGGATAGCCAGGAGGTCCAGGCA
>CAZBSX010000063.1:0-7917 GCA_964494305.1 uncultured Legionella sp.
ACAAGGATACCCATCGTTTTTCACCATCGAGAGCAGTACGGAGTTTCACGTAGAAATTAGGGGACATATAACGGTTAATGCCCACAGCTGAAATAATCTTTTTCACTGCGTCAATATTTGCTTCCGTGGCTTTAGAGAATGGTATTGCAGATTGGGTTCCATCTATTAATAAATGCAGAGCGGCCGCATATTCGACTGAAGAACTGGATTCATTTTTCAGCTCACTTAAACGATCTGCTAGAGTGGATTGAACTATCCATTGTTGATGCGGACTTAAGTCCGGATTGTTTATCTCTGGTTTAAGTATCCCTCTATCTGTTCTTTTAAAATCCAATGGCTGTATGGACATGTCTAATTCGGGTTGATCTTTTTCAGCGTGCCAAATGGCTTTTTGGCTTTGCTCCCAAGCACTATATTGTTCTCTCAAGCGTGCTTGTTCCTCTGATGTGGGATACCAAGATGCCATAACGAGTTCAGCATCTTGTTGGAGATTTTTTAGCAGCGTGGGCGGACCTATATGGGTTCCTAAATAAGTTTGCTTGGTTACATTATAGGAAATTGGTCGATTGGGTATATTGACTTTGGTCATGATATGTTTACTGATCTGATTCTCAACAGAGCGGGTTAAAATATAGTGGCTTTGTGAGACAAAAGGATCATATACAGAGATGGTGTGAGGCCATTGGCTTTGATCTAAGGGATCTAAGGTTTTCCAACTATTGGCTATCATTTCAGTTTCAGAAGCTTGCTTTATTTCAGTGCAAGCACCATTATCGCCAATAATGATTTGGAACCAGTGTATGTCTTTACCACAGCGCGCAGCAACGGGCCCTATTTTGATCATTTAAAACCATATTGGTATTTATTTATACATACAGTATAGACTATGTTGATGTTTTAATAAAGCACGGACAGCGCATAATTGATGCGACCGAACGAACCTAAAAGATTTTATTCTTTGCGTTAAAAAAGCCAGCTTTTGAAACATACAATTTCATTGTTATAAGCAAACCTTATCGTGATTTTGTATGTACATACGTACCGGGTGCGTCGTCTATAGCATGAGTGGTTACAGCAGTGTTCCAAGGACTGCTATCCATTGGCGCCCCTGAATGATCATGTAGCCAAGCGAACCACTCTGGCCACCACGAACCAGCAGTAAACTGCGCGTCCCTTATCCACCCATCGCCATGCTCAGGATACTCAGAATGGGTGTAATACCCATATTTGTCTTTACCCGGTGGAATCACAATCCCTGCGATATGTCCTGAACCGCCTAAAACAAATTTTTTGGGGCCGCTTAATAAATTAAAGCCACGATACGTACTTTGCCAGGGGGCAATATGATCTTTTTGCGTCGATAGAAAAAAGCTGGATACATCAATTTTACTGACATCTAAAGGAGTTTGATTGATAACAATTTTACCGGGCTTGACCAAATCATTGTTTAAATACATCCCGCGCAAATATTCAGAATGCATTTTGGCAGGCATATTGGTGGTATCCATATTCCAAAAGAGTAAATCAAACGATACAGGGGGCTGCCCATGCAAATAGCGTTGCACAAATACGCGCCAAATTAAATCCCCTGGGCGCAAAGAATTAAAGGCCGACGCCATAACCTCTCCTTCCAAATAGCCAAGTTGGTCCATACGCTTTTCAAGTGCCGCAATTTGCGCTTCATGCATATAAACCCCAAGCTCTCCTGGCTCGCTAAAATCCATCAACGAGGCCAAAAATGTAGCCGAGGCGATTGCATCAATCCCTTGCGCTTTATAATAAGCGAGTAGCATAGACAATAAGGTACCACCAATACAAAACCCTAACGTGGACACTTTGGGGATATGCATTTGCTGTTGAATCGTCTCGATGGCCGCAATCAGTCCCAAATTAAGATAATCGTCTAACCCAAAATGCGCATGAGTCTGATCTGGATTCCGCCAAGAAATCATATAGACCACAATTCCCTGCGCAACTAACCAAGCCGCCAAAGAATTACTGGGACTGAGATCTAAAATGTAATATTTGTTAATCCACGGCGGAATCATCAATAACGGAATTGCGTGAACAGTTGGCGTTTGTGGGCTGTATTGGATCAATTCGATTAATTCATTCCGATAGACCACTTTCCCTGGCGTCACCGCAAGCGTTTTTCCGACAGAAAACGCGTTGGGATCGGCCAAAGGCATCGTCCACTGCCTACCATTGCCCAATTGAAGATCTGCTAAAAAATTGCGTAAGCCACGTAACAAATTTAAGCCATTGTTTTGCAAAGTATCGGTCAATAATTGAGGATTGGTCAATAAGAAATTCTCTGGGGACAACGCCTGACAATATTGTTGCAGCAAAAATTGAATCCGTTTTATGCGTTGTGGATCCTGCCCATCCACTTGTTTTAATAATTGGAGGAGATGTTTTTCTAGCAGTAAATAATGCTGGCTAATCAATAAAAAAAAGGGGTGCTGCGCCCACTCCTGCGCGGAAAATCGCCGATCGGTTACGGGCGAAAGCTCGGAGGCTCCAGACCAGTGTTGCACCTGAGCTTGCAATAAGTTCTGAGCCTCCTGGTAATAAGCAAGGTAACGCTCAGTCATGGTGTGTGGATTACTTTTGATATAGTCGCCCAATAGACTTAAATCCGCATAGACCAGTTGCGCTTTCTCCAATACGGTGGACAGATCTTCGGGTTTAAATTCAACACGGTCCAATAAGGCTGCGATTTTCTGAAGAACCTCTTGAATCAATGCTGAAAACTCGGGATCCTGTTCCATAGGCGTGTACAACTCCACGATTTGTAGGTTGGGCCAAGGCCCAACCTACATTGACGTCAGGCATTACCGCAGTCTTATTGTTTGCGTGCGTCTTTGATGTCTTTTGCTGCAGAAAGCATCGCTTTTTCAATAATCTGCAAAGATTTTTGCATATAATCGATGGCTTTATGCCCATTAGCAACTGCAAGCTCTAATTGTTTTTCTAAAAATTCTTCAGGACGAGTAATTTTACCTAAATCTTCAGGTTTTACGGGTTGAAAACTTTGTAACGTTTTCACATTTAAATCAACCCAAGCTTGCATAGGTTCTTGTATCTTTTTCACCATATCAGAATATTTGTCATAATCATAGTGTGGTTGGCTCATGGTATGCTCCTATTATGTTGCATTGCACAATGAAGTATAGGATCATAGATTAAAATTTGTCAAATTTACTGTCCTATTGTTATAATGCGCCTTGTTTTCCTGGGTAGTATGATTTGTGATGAAACAACATTTAGAACAAATATTGCAAGACGCTTTACAACAACTTACCCGGGATCACCCCGTTGCGCCCATTGCAATCGCGCTAGAAAGACCACGAGATCCAAGCCATGGGGATTGGTCAAGTGCGGTGGCATTGGTGTTGGCCAAATCGTTGCAACAAGCCCCACGCGCGATTGCTGAACAACTCATCGCGCTCCTTCCTCATGACGCAAACATCGAAAAAATTGAATTGGCGGGACCAGGGTTTATCAATTTTAAAGTACACCAAAATTATTTACATCATCAACTTGAACAGATTTGGTCTTCAACGACATGTGGTATCGTTGCGCGTGAGCATCCTGAAACCATCGTGATTGACTACTCCTCGCCTAATTTAGCGAAAGAAATGCATGTAGGCCATTTGCGCTCTACTATCATTGGGGATGCGTTAGCACGTGTCATGACGTTTTTAGGTGACCATGTCATTCGCCAAAATCACATTGGAGATTGGGGCACACAATTTGGTATGCTCTTGGCGTATATGCATGAAATTCAGCATCAGTCGAAGGAAACCCTCAACCTCACCGATCTGGAAAGTTTTTACCTCGCTGCCAAGCAACGCTTTGATAGCGACCCCGATTTCGCAGATGAAGCACGTGCTTGGGTCGTCAAATTACAAAATCATGATCCTGCTGCGCAAGCGTTGTGGACGCAATTTATTACGCTATCTCTTGCGCATTGCCAAGCATTGTATCAACGCTTGGGGGTTGAATTGCAACCTAGCGATGTCCGAGCTGAAAGCGCCTATAATGACGTACTACCGCACATTGTTACTCATTTGCAACAACAAGGATTATTACAAGATAGTGAAGGCACCCAATGCGTCTTTCTTGCTGAATTTATGGGCAAAGATAAGCAACCATTGCCCATCATCGTTCAGAAAAAAGATGGTGGCTTCCTTTACGCCACCACAGATTTGGCCGCATTGGAATACCGCACTCATCATTTAAAAGCCAATCGCATTTTATACGTCGTAGACGCACGCCAATCATTGCATTTTCAACAAATCTTTACTCTAGCTGTCCGCGCAGGTTTCGTTACCCCTACGACTCGTCTGGAACATATCGATTTTGGAATGATCTTAAATAAGGCGGGGAAACCCTTCAAGAGTCGTGATGGTGGGGTTACCAAACTCATTGATTTATTGGATGAAGCCGAACAACGTGCTGCAGTCCTGATTGCACACAAAAACCCGCATCTTACCCCATCAGACTGCGAAGCTATGGCAAAAATTATTGGTATTGCTGCCGTAAAATACGCTGATCTTTCTAAAAATAGAGTCTCTGACTATATGTTTGATTGGGATACGATGTTAAGTTTTGAAGGCAATACAGCGCCGTATTTACTGTATGCCAACACACGGATTCTCAGTATATTACGCAAAGCGGCAATCCGTGTTGAAACACTTACCCCCTACGAATTTCAAATCAGTCAGCCCCAAGAAACCCTATTGGCTAAGCATCTCACCTTATTCCCGGAAGTGATCGCGACTGTAGCTGATAAAGCATCGCCTCATTTACTGTGTACGTATTTATACGAATTAGCCGGACTATTCTCGTCTTTTTACGAAGCCTGTCCTATTTTGTCAGCTGAGACCGAACTCGAGAAAAACTCCCGCTTAAAACTCGCTGCGTTGACCTCTAAACTTTTGGAACAAGGCTTACATTTGCTCGGCATTCAAACATTGCAACGGATGTAGGTTGCGATTATGCCTGAATTACCTGAAGTCGAAACGACTGTATTAGGACTCAAACCGCACATCGTGCAACAAACGATAGTCGCAGTATCTATCCGCCAGCATCAATTACGCTGGTCAATTCCGACCGATACACCTCATCATGTGACTGGGCAAATCATTCAAACCGTGTATCGACGTGGCAAGTACATCTTGATGCCCACGACCTCTGGTACGATTTTGATCCATTTGGGGATGTCAGGACGTCTCAGTATCGTACCCACTACGACAGCACCCGGTAAGCATGATCACATCGATCTTCATCTGACAAATCAACAGATGATTCGCTATACCGATCCACGTCGGTTTGGTGCATTTTTATGGAGTACTGAGCAACCCATTGTGCACCATCGTCTGCTCAATACACTCGGGATTGAGCCTTTTGATCCACAATTTCACGGTGATTATTTATGGGAAAAAGCCCGCAACAAGGCCACGCCCATCAAATCATTCATCATGGATCAACAGATTGTCGTCGGTGTGGGAAATATTTATGCGACAGAGGCCTTGTTTATGACAGGTCTTCACCCCAGCACACCCGCCAAATCGGTCTCAACGAATAAGATGACTCAGCTTGCAGAGGCTATTCAAACCATTCTTCGGTATGCTATTGCGCAAGGGGGAACAACGTTAAAGGACTTCTTGGGCGCAAAGGGTGAAACCGGATATTTCAAACTACAATTGCAAGTCTATGATCGCGCTGGCTTGCCTTGCCCAGCCTGCAAAACGCTCTTGCAAAAACTCGTTATTGCACAACGCGCATCAGCGTTTTGTCCGACCTGCCAAGTTTTCTAGACAATCCAAATAATCCCCAATAATATCCAAACCTGTCTCTGCAGTAATTTGACGTACGCATGTTGGGCTCGTAATATTAATTTCAGTCACATAATCACCGATGACATCGATTCCGACAAAATAAAGTTCTTGCGCCACTAAGCTCGGTTTTAAAATCTCACACAACGCATAGTCCTGTGACGTAATCGGCACTACTCGGCCAGTCCCCCCTACTGCCAAATTCGCTCTCGATTCGCCTTGCTTCGGGAAGCGCGCAAATGCATAAGGCACTGGTTCACCATTGATCAAAATAATTCGTTTATCACCGCAATTCGGTAAATCCGAAATATATTGTTGCGCCATAATACACTGGGTTTCTTGTCGTGTGAGCATTTCTAAAATCACATGAATATTTCGTCCATCTTCCGCTATATGACATACCGAACACCCGCCCATCGCATCCAACGGTTTAAAAATAACCGAACCGTAGTGCTGCCAAAACTCATGCAAGCGCTGCATATCAGCTGACACTAAAGTCGGTGGAGAGAGCTTAGGATGCTGCAAGAGACTCAATTTTTCATTATGATTGCGTAACGATTGCGGTTTATTGGTCACCAACACCCCGTGTTGTTCAGCTAATTCTAAAATTTGTGTGGCATACAGATACGCCAAATCAAACGGCGGATCTTTACGCACCAAAATAATATCGAATTCGCGCAAAGCCCGCACTTTGCTGGGTTGCTCCGTCCATTGCGATACACTCGGATCGACAACAATCGGGGTAACAGCTGCAAACGCCTCACCATCTTGTGCAAATAAATCGACGAAATTGAAATATCCGCACTCCCAATTGCGTGCGTGTGCCTGACTGAGCATCGCCAAACTTGAGTCAATCTGTGGATCAATATCCTCAAAATCATCCATAAAAACGGCTAATTTCATGATGCTCCTTAATCAGGCCTTAGGTAAGTAACGCAGCAGATTCCCGAGCTGCGGCTAGAGCAGCTAAGCGTGCAATCACCCCATACGCATAAAATCGATTCGGTTCATCTTGAGCGTACGCTTTGGGCATATTACAGGCTTGCGCAAAAGCGAGTGGTTCAAAATGCATACCCGGGGTATTGAGGTTATCGGTGTTTCCCAATTCACGGTGCACACGATAAAAGCCACCGACTACATATTGACCAATCATATAAACAACCGGTTCTGCAACAGCACCGTCCGGCATGGTTTCAAGGCTATAAATACCTTCTTGGATCAAGACCTGGCTCACTGTCTGGCTCCCCTTAATCTTTGCCATTTTTGTGCGCTGTTTACGATTCAAATGTAGTAGTTCAGCCGCATCATACACAATCATAATCCCCATACCATATGTGCCATTATCAGGTTTAACAACCACATAGGGCTTGGCAGAAATTCCAGTCTCTCGATAACGTTGCGTAATCTGTTGTAACAGTTTATCGACTTCTGAACTGAGGCGATCCAAGCCTGTTTGTGCCATAAAATCGATATTAGACACCACGGAAAAGAGAGGATTGATGGTCCAAGCGTCCAAATGAATCAAGTCAGAAAACTCTTGTACCACATCATTGTAGTGACGAAAATGCTCCGATTTCATCCGTGACGACCACCCTAATTGTGGTAATGGCTCAACGCGTTGATCCAAATGATCTAAAATGTCAGGTACACCGGTCGACAAATCGTTATTTAAGATGACCAAACAGGGATCGTAATCTTGCAACCCAATGCGTGCACCGTGGCGTACTAAAACCTCCAGTTGGAGGGTGTCCCGTTCATTCACTTGCAGAGTGAGTGGTGGCGTTGGTTCATGACTGAGGTGCCCTAAACGCACCTGGTATCCTGCATTCAGTAACATATCTCGTAATACACACAAGCTTTGCAGATAATACTGATTGCGCGTATGGTTTTCCGGTAAAATTAATATTTTTTGACAATGATTGCCTAAACGAGACTGCAAGGCTTGGATGCATAACGGGATAAAATCAGGATTCAAATTATTAAAGCCTGCCGGGAATAAATTCGTATCAACCGGGGCTAATTTAAAGCCAGCGTGACGCAAATCGACGGACGACAACAGAGGCGCTGGCGTTTT
>CAZBSX010000064.1:0-7916 GCA_964494305.1 uncultured Legionella sp.
AAAAACTGCGCAACTTTATCGCGCGCTTGTTCATATAAAAGGGTAGAACGCACACTCAAGGTATGCACGCCACGGTGAACATTTGCATTATCATGTTCATAAAAATCTGTCATGGCCTGAATCACCGAACGTGGTTTCTGAGTCGTAGATGCACTATCTAGATAAATCAAAGGTTGACCATTAACCTTTTGATCCAAAATAGGAAATTCACGACGAATAGCCACTGGATCTAATGCAAAAGATGTCTCATCACGCATAATTTGCTCCCAAACTATTCACGATAATCTGCGATTTCAACCATGCTGCAAATGCCTGATGCTCAATCGCCTGTAAGTTTTCTGCTACAAATCCTTCAATCAAATACTGAGTCGCTTCTTGCACACCAATCCCTCGCGTTGCAAAATAAAACAATGCCTCAGCATCCAATTGCCCTACCGTTGCACCATGCGTGCATTGCACATCATCCGCCGCAATATCCAATTGCGGTTTTGTATCGATTTCTGCTTGTTTGGATAACAATAAATTTTTATTCTGTTGACGGGCTATCGTTTTTTGAGCGTCCCGTGCAACATGCACTTGGCCATTAAATACACCGTGTCCTGAACCGGTTAAAATACCCTTGTAATCTTGTTGACTGGTCCCTTCAGGCACATTGTGATACACCCAAGTATGGTGATCCATATGTTGGTGATCTCCAGGCGCATAAATCCCATTTAACACGCAATGGGCCTGTGGTTCCAATAAAGAAAAACACGCATCAAATCTAGACCAAAGCCCACCGATACTAAAGATATGACTAGCGACATGACTCCCGGTAGCGAGCTTAACCGCCAAATGTCCCACATGGGATGCAGCGTTACTTTCGCGCTGTACTTTATAATGTCTGAAACACGCTTGCGCACCAACCCAAGCCTCCGTCATCGTATTCGTATAATAACTCAGCCCAGCTGGACCTTGGTAATCTTCGATAACGGTGAGTGCCGCACCAGGCTCCACCACCAGCACATGGCGTAAATATACCGCTTGCTCCGCATGAGTTTGCCAATGCGCTAGTAAAATCGGCTCGGAAATACACACATGCGCGGGCACATAAATAAATAATCCCAAACCCAACATTGCTGCATTTTGCGCATGAAATCCATGTTGTACTGTGACAATATTATCGAGATAGGGTGTAATTTTTTCTGGGCAGGTTTGTAGTGCCTCTGCAATCGGTAGAATCAGCACACCCGGAGGTAAAATCTCACGCAGATGCTCCAACCCCAAAATCACCCCATTCGCAATCGCTACTTTATTCCCCCAGGGCACATCAGCCTGCTTATTGAGGAGCATCGCCGCTAAAGCATCTTCTTGATTGATTGGCGTTCGCGTATGCTGAAATTGATGCTTTAAAAACTCCGTGACTGGCGTATAGCGCCAATCTTCATCTCGCCGCACTGGAAATCCCAAGCGCCGAAACTCTGCCAAGCCCCTTTGTTGCAAAGCGCGTAAGACCAAAAGCTCAGATTGCACCTGTTCAGCGTCAGTTTGATAAAAATGATAGGAAGCATGTGCTTGATCAGGAGCGGTAACCGTCATGCTTGTGCTACCTCATCTAACCAGGCATATCCCTTTTCTTCCAATTCTAACGCGAGCGATTTGTCGCCAGATTTTATGATGCGCCCCTGAGCCAATACATGGACATAATCGGGCGTAATATAATCTAACAACCGCTGATAATGGGTCACTAAGATAATAGCACGCTCCGGACTACGCATCGTATTCACGCCATGCGCAATAACCCGTAATGCATCGATATCCAAACCGGAATCGGTTTCATCAAGGATAGCCAATTTCGGTTCCAGAGCAAGCATTTGCAGAATTTCATTGCGTTTTTTCTCGCCACCTGAAAATCCTTCATTAATGCCACGATATAAAAAACTTTCGTCCATATCGAGCAATGCACAACGTGCACGAATAAAACTTAAAAATTCGATCGCATCCAGAAGTGGCTTACCTTGTCCTTTTCGAACTGCGTTAACCGCAGATTTCAAAAAATTAATATTGGTTACACCAGGTACTTCAACCGGGTATTGAAATGACATAAAAATACCGGCTTGAGCGCGCTGCTCTGGATTCAAAGTCAATAAATCTTGGCCCAAATAATCAATACTACCTTGGGTAACCTCATACGTAGGATGGCCCGCTAACACTTTCGATAACGAGCTTTTTCCTGAGCCATTGGGTCCCATAATCGCATGCACTTCTCCTGCTTTGACCTGGAGATTGATGCCTTTCAATACATTTTTTTCTTGTACAGCAGCAAATAAATCATTAATTTGTAATATCATTAGCCAACAGCCCCTTCTAAACTAATTCCCAATAATTTGGTTGCCTCAACTGCAAATTCCATAGGTAATTCTTTAATCACTTGTTTGCAAAACCCATTCACGATCATGGACACCGCATTTTCAAGATCGATGCCGCGTTGCTGGCAATAAAACAACTGATCTTCACTAATTTTTGACGTGCTCGCCTCATGTTCAACCTGCGCGCTTGGATGTTTTACTTCAATATAAGGCATCGTTTGCGCCGTACACTTTGATCCCATCAGCAGTGAATCACACTGCGTATAATTACGTGCATTGACCGCAGTGGGTGCAATACGGACCAAACCACGATACGTATTACGCGATTGCCCTGCACCAATGCCTTTGGCAATGATCGTCGATCGCGTATTTTTTCCGATATGGATCATTTTGGTTCCTGTATCTGCTTGCTGATGATGATTCGTCACCGCAACCGAATAAAATTCTCCGACTGAATTATCGCCTTGCAAAATTACACTTGGATATTTCCACGTAATTGCAGAACCGGTCTCAATTTGCGTCCAGGAAATTTTTGAGTCTTTACCTCTACATGCACCTCGTTTGGTCACAAAATTATAAATACCGCCTTTGCCATCTTTATCACCGGGGTACCAATTCTGTACCGTCGAATATTTAATCGACGCTCGATCTAATGCTACTAATTCAACAACCGCCGCATGCAATTGATTTTCATCACGCATCGGTGCAGTGCAGCCTTCCAAATACGACACTGAGCTCCCTTCATCCGCAATGATGAGCGTCCGTTCAAATTGGCCGGTCGATGCCGTATTAATCCGAAAATACGTTGATAATTCCATAGGACAGCGCACCCCCTTGGGAATATAAACAAACGAGCCATCACTGAATACGGCGGAATTCAACGTCGCGTAAAAATTATCTCGATACGGGACAACCGAACCCAAATACTTTTTCACAATATCCGGGCATTGGTGCACTGCTTCAGATAAAGGACAAAAAATAATCCCTTGTTCGGCCAATTTGGCCTTAAACGTAGTTGCAACTGAAACACTATCAAACACAGCATCGACAGCTACCCCGGCCAATAGCTCTTGTTCATGCAATGGAATGCCCAGTTTTTCATACGTACGCAATAATTCTGGGTCGACCTCATCTAAGCTTTTCGGACCATCTTGTAATTTTTTGGGCGCAGAATAATAAGAAAGCGCTTGATAATCGATAGTCGGAAAATCTACAGTAGACCAGGTAGGTGCCGTGAGGGTTTGCCAGTGACGAAACGCTTGTAAGCGCCATGCCAACAAAAACTCGGGTTCTTTTTTAACTGCAGATAAACGCCGAATCACATTCTCATCTAACCCGGGGGGGAATGTGTCCATCTCAATATCAGTCACAAATCCATGCTGATAATCACGATCTAACATGGAATGGATCTGTTCATTTTGTTTTGCCACAAATCACTCCAACTCGATCAAACGTCCACGGGCATAACGATACTTACCCGAAAGATGGACAAAATACTCAATATTTTCCAAATTAATGGCGTTGTCTTTTAATACCAGCATGGGTTTGCCTAATTTATCCACAGGAATTTTATCCTGATTGATGTCCAAAATATCTGCTTCGTTCACATAAAATGCAACATAAGCTTCATTAATTTTTTTCTCTTTGGTTTTAATAATGTTTTGTACATCTTCTTCATTGAAATACACCGGTCGCGAAACAATTTGGCGTTGTAAATTCGCAATAATTCTTTCCCAAGAGGTGATATTGATCCCTTCCAAAGAATATAAACTAATATAAACCAATTTATGACTGGCGCTTAAATGCGCACGATGAGCTAAATACTCAGGAGATTCCGTCTCTCCCTCTTCATATTTAGCAATTTTCGCTGCCAAATCATCTCGAATAATTCGGAGCTTTTTATTCATCATGATGATAAAGCTACTTTCATTCCATGGACCAGCAACTAACGCTTCATCCAAAGCCTGTAAGGTTTTTTTCGCTTTATCGAGATTATCATCATCCATATCAGTAAAATCTAACAGTCAATCTTTCTATTCTATCATTAAATCGCTTAAGAGTGACAGTTATCTATGCGGATAAACCTGATTCGAGTAATTTAGGGAAAAAATCACCTCGTAGAGAGGTGATTGCGGGATCAATTAACCATGAAGCATCTATCTCTTCCCAAGTCCAGGCGAGGTTGGTTCTGGAGTCGAGTCAGGCGCAGGTGTGGACGCACTCACTGTGCTACCCACAGCGCCTTTGTTAAAGGCCGTTCCGCCAAATTGACTCACTTTCACCTGTTTCTGGATTGGAGCAGACTGGGTTTGGACTTGCTGCTTAATATTGGTTGGCGCGACACCCATGGCAACATTGACTGCTGTTTGCATCGGTCCAACATATTTCCCACACGGGCCGCTTGTACCTTGTCGGTCGGCCATCGATTTCATCGCGGTAGTCGCTTCCCCCAATACTTTAACGGTTGGGTCCAACGGGATATGTTTGGCCATGGTAATCAGCACTCCATTTTAATAATTACACTCTATGAGTATAATAATAGCAGATTTTACATTAACGAAACGTTAAGCCATGAAAATATTTCCAGTGCTTAACCTGCTCTACTGAAGTCCTGTTCTAAATTAAGGTTGGCTCGCTACACCCGTAATAGTGGGATTTTCGACAAACACTAATAAACCTTACCCATTCCATGGTGGATTACAAATCAATCGTACATCAATTCATCGAGAGGCGTATAATCTTTACTGGGACCACCCACAATGAGCTCATTCATCACATCCGTCATGCAAAGTAAGCGTAGAGAATTAGGTGTGACCTCATCGAATACCACCTCGATTCCCAACAATGTCCCTTCTGCATCATTAAACGTCACACCTAGACCATACCCCAAACATAACGAGCACAATTGATCGGCCCTACGCGCAAATGCAGGCAACAGTCCTTGCAAAGCAAAAACTTCCTCATAACTCATAAATCGGTCATTTAAATAGAATTTTGCACCGAGTGCCGTAGCAATCTTAGCCATCGATTTAGAAATATTTTTTTCCATTAACGCCACCAAGGAGTGGAAGACTTCACAGGACCCGCAAAAAACAAACGCAGCCAACGCAAAAAAACCGGTACTGTGAATCCATAATGCTCTAAAATACCAAAGAAAATTGCAGAAGCTAAGACCAAAAGCCCGGTCCATACTCGAATATGCATCAAAAACAGAAAGATTGGAAATGCAGCCCGCGCATCGACTAAAAAGAACCGTGCACTACGTGCCGAATCCCGCCAGTGCGCTGATGGTCCAAAATTTCCAGCCATAATTAATACCACTCATCGTCAAGTTCACTTTGCAAACGTTTTTCTTCCATCAAAGCTTCTAATCGTCTGCGCGCATCCGAAGTCAATGGCTTCACGCGGTGAGACCCAATCACTTCTTCTGCTTCTACCACATCATCATCTGCAATAATTAGTTTATCATCATTATCGTCAAATAATTCACTCATTCCAACCTCTTTGACTATACTCAATTCCAAAACATGCTTAAACTAAACTATAAGTTATATACCGTATTTTTTTCCTTTTGCCTAGAATGTTTTACCCACTGAGCTACTATGACTATTGATCTCACAAAAACACAAATTAGGCAAGCCTGTTTAGCACGACGTAAAACGTTAAGCCGGCAATTTATCACCGATGCTTCGCAGCAAATTACCGAAAATATTCAAAATATGCAAGCCTATCAAACTGCACAGCATATTGCAGGCTACCTTTCCATTCAAGGAGAAGTAGATTTATCGTTATTATGGCAAATAGCCTTAGAAAAAGGCAAACATTATTATTTACCGGCAGTCCAAGCCGATAAAACGTTGCTCTTTTTACCCTACACCGCCACAACTCATTTGATTCCTAATCACTATGGCATCTTGGAACCCGCTTTCAGTGCACAACAGGCCATAGCGCCACACGAGTTGGATATCATCATTTTACCCATGGTCGCCTTCAGCGCAGCTCGAACGCGCTTGGGAACTGGCGGTGGATTTTATGATCGTACCTTGGCTCAAACTCACGGCCCCCTCCTCATTGGCGTAGCCTATGAATGGCAAAAACAAGCAGTACTCCCCTGCGACCCATGGGATATCCAACCTGATGTCATTATGACTGAACAGAAGATATATTCTGCACAGTAACATTTGTGTTGCTATCCGCAGCGATAGACACAAGTAGAACACGCTTGGATCATATTTGACACTTTGTTATACTCTGCCAAATCCTGTCGCTAGGCGCCTAGAATGCTATTGCCCAAACAACTCGAAGATCTTGCTAAAAAACTCTACGCGAGTTTACCTAAAAATGTGCAAATTCTTGAAGAAGACATTAAACAACAATTTAAAGAAATTCTTCAAACAACCTTCTCTCACTTAAATTTGGTCACTCGAGAAGAATTTGATGTCCAAGTCAAAGTTTTGGCTCGATCCAGAGAAAAAATTGACGCATTAGAAAAAACAGTTGAGCAATTGCTCCAGGAAAAAAATAAATCGAAGAAGAAATAACGAATCGATCAGAGTTCTGTCCAAAGTCCAGATTGAAAGGAAGTCAATCATGAATCTCGCGATTAGCAAAACCCGTTCCACACTGGGAATGGACGCTCAATTGATTACCGTTGAAGTTCATCTGTCCAATGGATTACCCAGTTTCACCATTGTAGGTTTACCGCAAACCGCAGTTAAAGAAAGCAAAGATCGGGTCAGATCAGCTATCTTGAATAGTCATTTTGACTTCCCCTGCCGCCGAATTACTGTCAATCTAGCCCCAGCAGATGTCCCCAAAATTGGAAGTGGGTTTGATTTGCCCATCGCAATCGGCATTCTCGCCGCTTCTGGGCAATTGCCACTCCAGGCATTACAAAATCATGAATTTATTGGCGAATTAGCCCTAGATGGCAGCCTTCGCGGCGTGTCCGCGATCATCCCCATGTTGATCGCAGCGCAACGCGCGCAGCATACGATCATTATTGCAAGTGCGAATGCCGCAGAAGCAGCGTTTGTACACTATTCAGAGTTACATGTTGCCGATAATCTGCGGGCAGTGTACCAATATTTATGTTACGGCACCGCGTTAAGCTCGCCTTCTGCGCCAGTCACGCTACACGATGACGTCCATCCAGAAGATTGGAGCGACATCAAAGGACAAACACACGCCAAAGTCGCCATGAAAATTGCAGCATGCGGTGGTCATAATCTTCTTCTCTACGGCCCACCTGGAAGCGGGAAAACCATGCTCGCCAAACGTTTGGCGACTATCTTACCCGTTTTGACAGAAACCCAAGCGTTAGAATGCGCAGCCATTCAATCCGTATATGGCCGAGTGACTCAATTCGCGCACTGGCAAAAACCAGCGTTTCGAGCACCGCATCACACCGCATCCTCGATTGCATTAGTCGGCGGTGGCAACCCACCGAAGCCCGGAGAAATTTCCTTGAGTCATCACGGAATTCTGTTCTTGGATGAGCTCACCGAATTTTCGAAATATCATCTGGATAACCTCAGGCAGCCGTTGGAAACAAGAAAAGTCACCATC